>JBJKSL010000219.1:0-7461 GCA_046704145.1 Phycisphaerae bacterium | reverse complement strand
GTATGACAGGGAACGAAGCCCGGAGCAGGTCTGTCCTGGGCATCGGGAGAGGATCAATGTCGTTAACGAGACGAGGTTTTCTGGCGGGGACGGCTGCGGCAGGAGCCGCGTGTTTGACTTCGGGCTGCAGCGAGCATCATGAAGGCTTGAGCCTGTTCGATGGCTTCAGCAAGGACAAGCCGGGCAAGTTCAGCTTCGTGCATCTCACCGACATGCATGTGACACCAAAGCGCAAGGGCGACGAGGGTTATCGCAAGTGTATTGAGTCGGTGCGGGCTCTCAAGTGCAAGCCGGAGTTAGTGCTGATGGGCGGGGATTTGGCCTTCGATGGCAACTACCACTCCAAGGCGGACTTCGCGAACTATACCCGGCTGTACAAGGAAATCAGCGACGGCCTTGGCATTCCTTATTACAACTGCATGGGCAATCACGACGTGCTCGGCTGGTGGTCGTCCTCCGCACGCCGCAAGGTCCCGGTCAACGATCCGGACATCGGCAAGAAGATGATCATGGACATGCTGCATTGGGAGAAGAGCTATTACAGCTTTGATCACGGCGGCTGGCACTTCGTGATGCTCGATTCGATCTATCCCATACAGACCGCGAACGGGCCAAGCTATGAGGCGCGGATCGGGAAAGAACAACTGGAATGGCTGGCGTACGACCTCGGTGCGGCGGGAGATCGGCCGAAGGTGGTGGTCACGCACGTGGCGGCGTTCTGCAATCAGGGCCAGATGAGCGGCAATCCCAAGCGCAAAGCCATTGATGGCGGTATGGTGCTGTGGGACACGAAAGATCTGCGCATCATTCTCGAGCGGCACAAGGTCAAAGCGGTGCTGCAGGGGCACAGCCATCAGATTGAGGAATACCGCTTGAACGGCATCTGGTATCTGACCAGTGCTGCCGCGGGCGGGGCCTGGTGGGCGGGTGACTGGGTGGGTTCGCCGCCGGGCTACACGGTATTTCATTGCCATGGCGACAGGCTGCGGTGGGAGCATGTGACCTTCCCGTGGGAGCCGCACCTGGAGCCGGAGGACAACCTGGAGCGCGAGAAGATCAAGGAAGAAAACGAGTTCAAGGCGGAGCAGCAGCGGTTGCTTGCACTGGAACGTGCGGGCAAGCGGGCGTGAGTCGAGAGGTATTGCGTTATCGAGCGAGGTGTTTCATGCGTGCAACTCTGTTTGTTCTTGCAGTATGTGCGCTGGCGTCTGTTGCGTCGGCCCAGACCGCGCCCGAGTTTCGCGGGGTGTGGGTGTCGCGATTTGAATGGCCCAGCCCCGACCAGGCCCAGTGCAAGGCCAAGATCGACGAAGTGATGAAGACGCTGGCCGAGCACAACTTCAACGCGGTCATCTTCCAGATGCGCGGCGAATGCGACACGCTGTACCCCTCGCCGGAGGAGCCGTTGTCGCCGATCATTTCGCCGAACGGGGCGAAGCTGGGCTGGGATCCGATGGCGTATGCGATCCAGGCTGCCCACGCCCATCATTTGGAGTTCCACGCGTACATCAACACGCATGTCGCATGGCAGAGCGGACGGCATGAACCCCCTGCGGACAAATCGCACATTTTCTTCAAGCACTTTGATGCGTCCAGCCCCTCGACTTGCGACTGGCTGGTGCACGATGCTGAGGGCAAGCCGGCCCATTGGGGTTCGAGTGATTACGTCTGGATCGCGCCCGGTGTGCCGGCAGCACAAGCTTACACGCGTCGGCAGGTCATGTACGTGGTCAGTAAGTACGACGTCGACGGAGTGCATTTCGACCGCATTCGTACGTACGCACCGGACCTGTCGCACGATCCGATCTCGATGTCGCGGCTGCAGACCGGGGTGGAAGGGAATCCTGCAAAACTGGACTTCGGCGCGTGGACAAATGATCAGATCACTCGGTTTCTGTGCGATCTTTACGCACAGATTGCCGAGGTCAAGCCACAGATGAAGGTCAGTTCCGCCCCGCTGGGCCTGGTCAGCATCGATCGCTATCCCCAGTATCGTCCCGGCTTTGAATATGCGTTGACCAAGTGCCACCAAGACGCGCAGGCCTGGCTGGCGGCGGGCGCGATGGACTTCATCATGCCGCAGATTTACTGGTCGGATCACGACCAGCGCAAGCCCGACTTCAGCGAGGTCCTGCCGGACTGGATGGCGCACACTTCGGGACGTTATGTGTGCCCGGGGCAGACCGTCGGCGAAGGTGTCAATGAGCTGATGAGCCAGGTGCGGATTACGCGTAAGTCGGGCGGAGCCGGCAACGTGATCTTCAGTTACGGCGGCTTCAAGCGGGCGAAGGGCTTCGAAGCATACAGCAGGCCGGGCGGAGTTTACGCGTCACCTGCGCCGACGCCTCCGGTGCCTTGGAAGGAGCATCCAACCGAAGGCATTATTCTCGGCAACGTGGTTGATGCGGACTCCGGCGAGGCAGTGGTGGACGCACAGATTCGCCGTAACGGCTCGGAGTACGTGGCTCTCTCGTCGGCGGATGGGATTTACTCGTTCCTGAAGGTGCCGCCGGGCAAGTATACGCTCACCGTTCGCAAGCAGGGCAAGCCCGAGCAGCAGGCTGACGTTGTGGTGGCGGCCGGGCAGGTGAGCCGGGCGGATATCAAGCTTGGCGAGAAGCCGGTGACGGTGGTGGCTTCGGCGGAGCGCAAGGAGGAGACGCCCGAGCTCAAACCGGAGGCGAAGGCCGAGGTCGACGCCAAGCCTGCGGTTCAGGCGAAGGAACCTGCGCCTGAGCCGAAGACGGTTGCCGATGCCCCCGAGGGTAAGACCGCTGCCGAAGCTCCGGAGGAGACCTCTGCGAAGATCGATCGCACGAAGGTCAAAGTGCCGGTGCCCACGCCTACTGCGGTGGTGGTGATCGATAAGCCGGCGGATTCGAGCACGTTCAAGTATGCAATGATCGTGGTGATGCTGGTGGGCGTTGCGACGCTGGGCATCGGGCTGGCGTGGCACTTCGGAACACGGAAGAAGCAGTAGGGCTTTTGCACTAAAATGAAGGAGGAAGGCTAGGACGGAGATTATGTCCTCGCCTTCCTCCTTTGTATTCGGATCCCAAGCACGCGAATGCCTTTATGCGTACTTGATGGTCACGCCGTCCTCGGCCAGCGAGGCTTGGCGGCCGGACTTCATGGCTGCGTTGGCCAGGTGCAACGGGCGGACGCCCTTGGCTCCGAGCTCGACGGTCGCATTAGGCTGCTTGCGAGTTCGCAGACACTCCAGGAAGTTCTGGGTGTGCGGCTCGGTGCGGGTGACGCCGCCGGGCAGTTCTTCCATGACGGGCTTGGGCAAGCCCTTTTCCCAGCCGTTGACCTGATCGAACACGCGATAGCCGGCCTCGGTCAGGAACAGTGTTGCCTTGGTGCCCTGGAAGCAGATGGACCAGGCATCCCGCCAGGTGTTGTTCGTGTAGCTCAGCGTCCAGGTGGCCAGGAACTTGGGATAGTGGAAGGTGCAGCAGAAGTTGTCCGGCGTCTCGGTGGGCTTGGCCCGGAAGTTTTCGCCGATCTGCACGGCGGACACCGGCGTGTCGGAGTCCATCATCCACATGATCACGTCCATGAGGTGCGTGCCCTGGTCGGTCTCGTTGCCGCCGGAGAACGGCCAGAAATAACGCCAATAGCGATACTTGACCGGGCTGTAATCCTGCACGCCGGCCGGGCCGCAGAAGCGTTCCCAGTCGAGCTTGGTTCTGTCGATCTGCGGGTTGGGATCGACGCCAAGGTTCCAGTACCACTCGGCGCGGACCATGAAGATGTCACCCAGCTTGCCGGTATCGAAGATTTCCTTCTTGATCTTGCGGATAAGCGGGCTGCTGCGCCGCTGCATGCCGATCTGGACGACGCGGTCGGTTTTGCGGACGGCTTCGACCATCTCCTTGCCCTGCTCGATGGACCAGCACATCGGCTTCTCGCAGTAGGTGTCCTTGCCGGCGGCCATGGCGTCGATGAGCAGGTCGTGATGCCAATGCTCCGGCGCGGCAATGAGCACGGCGTCCAGGTCCTTGTTTTCCAGCAGTTTTTCGGAGTATTTGTAGGACTTGGCCCCCGGGGCGGCCATCTTCATGCCTTCGGCCAGATGGGGCTCGTACAAGTCGCACACGGCGATCCAATCGACGCCCATATTCTTGAAGACGCCCATGTGGTGGCGTCCCATGCCGCCGGTACCGATGATGCCCATGCGGATTTTTTCGTTGGCGCCAAGCACGCGCGCGTAGCTGGCGGCGTTCATGCTGGACAGGGCCACTCCTGCTGCACCTGTCGTCAGGCTCTTGCGAAGAAATCTTCGCCGACTCGTCTTGTTCTCGGACATGTAGTGTTTACCTCCAGAAAAATACACGGCGAAGAGGGTATTCGCCCTTTTGCTGTAGCGGGCGAGTTGCCGCTCTTTCTGCGGCTGCGGCAGTTCAGTACGCTACACGCTTCCGTTAAATGCTCTAACGCCGTGTGTAAAACCCCGTTCGCAGGCGGCATCAATCTGGGTACAATGCTGCCGATCGACGGGGTTGTCAAGCTGGAAACTAATTCAGCAGGCCCGGGGTGTATCCGCCCAAGGTCCGGAACCAGGAGGGATCATCGCAAGTGCGAAGAGAACACGACGTCTGCATGAAGGCCGCGATCGTTGCGATTCTGGCGGGTTTGGCGGCTTCGGATGGTCTGCGGGCCGAGGAGGCGGCGCCGGTTGCGGCTAGTCGACCGGCCGGCAATCCCATACTGCCGGGGAACGCGGCGGACCCGCACATGGCCCTTTTTGGCCATCGCTATTACTTGTACGGGACGCATGAGGGGGCGGGCCTCAACGAATTCGCGGCCTGGAGTTCGCCGGACATGGTCAACTGGAAGAGCGAGGGCGTGATCCTGCGCTTCCCTGATCTGCGCTGGCAGGAGAAGGTTGACGATGATGCGTGGGCGCCAGGGATCGCGTCACGCAACGGCAAGTACTACTTCTACTTCTGTGCTCACAGCCGGATCGGTGTGGCCGTGGCGGATTCGCCGGTCGGACCGTTCAAGGATGCGCTGGGCAAGCCTTTGATACCGTTCCGCCAGGATCTCTCCGCGATCGATCCGATGGCATTCATCGACGATGACGGACAGGCTTACTTGTACTGGGGTGCGGTTCAGGGCGAGGGCAAGCATCTGTTCGTGCGAAAGCTGAACGCAGACATGATCTCCTTCGCCGGGCCGGAACAGGCGATCCTGACCACGGACGGTGTGCACATCGAAGGATCGTTCGTGGTCAAGCGAGACGGCCGGTACTACTTCATGTGGTCGGCGGGTGGATGGAACGTCAAACGCGGGCCGGACGAGTATCGGGCCGAGTATGCGGTGGGCGACTCGCCGTTGGGGCCGTTCCATCGTGGGCAGAACAATCCCATGCTGTCGGCCGATCGGCGAATTGGCGTGGTTGCTCCGGGGCATCATTCCGTGCTGCAGTTTCCGGGAACGGACGATTGGTACATCATCTATCATGTTCTCGTGCACGGCTGGCAGCGACGTGTATGGATAGATCGTTTGCGGTTTGCCGCGGACGGTTCGATTGAAAAGGTTGTTCCCACGCGCGAGGGCGTGCAGCCTCGGCCAGTCCCGCTGGCGGTTACCGCGGATGGCGGCGGGCCGTTCAAGTCCAGCCAGGATATTCAGTTGACAGCGTCGCTCGAGTGGCCGGCGGAGTCCGTTGCGCGAATCGAATTCTTTGCCAATGGGCGGAAGATCTGTCAGCTCGACGGGGCGACCGAGCGCTTCACGTTCAAGAACGTATCGGCGGGGTTCTATCGCGTGTATGCCCGTGCGGTCAGCAGTACGGGGGCGACGACCACGTCAGAGCCCATATGCTTCGATGTTCAATCCCTTTCTTCGGCCGCAGTTGCGCAGGAAGCCAAGCTGGCCCCGGTCAAGATCATATTCGATACGGATATGGCCGAGGACGTTGACGACGTCGGGGCGATCGCGTTGCTGCACGCCTTGGCCGACCGTGGCGAGGCGGAGATCCTCGCCTGTATGATTTCGTCGCGTAACGAGTGGACCGGCCCTTGCATCGACGCGATCAACACGTGGTACGGGCGGCCGAACATCCCCATCGGCAACGTGGGCACGTTCCAGCACGGCTATCCGAACAGCATCGACGACAAGCCTACGCCCTCCAAGTACGTAGAGGCGGTGGCGCGGGCGTTTCCGCACAAGCTGGTCAAGAGCAGCGATGCCATGCCTGCGGTCAAGCTTTATCGCAAGATTCTGGCGGCCCAGCCTGACAAGAGCGTAACCATCGTTACCGTTGGCTTCCTCAGCAACTTGAAGGATCTGTTGAACTCGACCAAGGACGAAGCCAGCGACTTGAGCGGCGAGGATCTCGTAAAGAAGAAGGTCAAGCAGTGGGTCTGCATGGGCGGCGGCTTCGTGCAGGCTCGCACGGGCGAGTATAACCTCGCTATCGACACGGTTTCGTCGGTCCGGGCGGTCAACGATTGGCCCACGCCTGCGGTGTTCAGCGGCTTCGAGATCGGCAGCAAGATCGGGACCGGGGCTCGTCTGCGGCAGACGGACGATCCCAGCCCGATCAAGGCTGGCTATCAGCACTACAACGGCCTGAGCAACCGCTGCAGTTGGGATCAGACGGCCGTGCTGTTCGCCGTCCGCGGCGCACGTGACTACTGGCGGCTGTCAGAGACCGGCCAGTGCATCATGCATGCGGGCGTGCCCCAAGGCTGGAGCGAGTGGCTCGCATCGCCAAAGCATCAACAACGCTATCTGATTGAGAAAATGCCACCGGCCGAGCTTGGCGAAGTCATTGAGGATCTGATGATTGCTCCGCCCAAGCGAGCGGCATCGAAGAAGACCAATTAACGCTCGGACGCATTCGCGTCCTTTTGCGTACGGCGGGTGGCATGGACAAGCGTACTCGCTTGCCCGTGGCGAAGTGCGCAGACCCCACGGGTAAGCTGCGCCGAGTACGTGTTTGGCATCCGTCCTCTTTCTTGGCCCCGGAGGGGCCGCGCGAAAATAGCCACGGGTGCAGCAAGACGCCAGGGCTTGTCCCTGGCGACGCGGAACCCGTGGAAAACTCCACCGCAGACACCTCTTTTTCTCCCCAATAGGGGCGGCTTTTGCCGCCCCTATTGGGGAGAAAAAGAAAAAACGATTGTACGCGACTGTCCACGGATTACGCTCTGGGCTTCGCCCCTCGCTTCATCCGTGGCTACTTTCAACGGCCCCGCCGGGGCCGAGAACTCGCGATCAAACGCTATTATAAACACGTACAGTACGGCTCCACTTACCCATGCCACCCTCCTCGTGCCACTCAAGTTGAGATGCGCCCAATTGATGATCAAATGGCGACCGGCGTGTAGAGTGGCAGCATGATCTCGAAGCAGGTGCCCTGGCCGGGGCGGGACTCGACGCAGATCAGGCCGCCCGCGGCGTCGATGATCTTCTTTATGATGGCCAACCCCAGGCCTTCGCCTTGGC
>JBJKSL010000218.1:0-2649 GCA_046704145.1 Phycisphaerae bacterium | reverse complement strand
GTCGTTCACGCGATGCGCTTTGGCCTCGATCCAGCCGGTGCCGGTGGGCCTCTGCACGCGGTACTCCAGATGGGCATCATCGCCTGTTTTGAGGGTGCGGACGACAGCACGTTCGACGGCAGGGCGGTCTTCCTCGTGGATGACGGACAGCAGCGTTTCCCACTTGCCGTCGAACTGGCCTGCGGCGAAGCCGTGCAGTGTTTCCAGCGTGGGCGTCCAGTGAGCCTCTTTGGTGTCGAGCGAGAAATCCCAGGTCGCAACCCGCGTAGCGTCAAGGATCAGGTGCAACTGTTCCTGGCTTTGACGCAGAAGGTCCTGCGCGCGTTTGCGTTCGGCTATTTGCTTCAGAAGTTCCTCATTGCTCCTGATCAGAGTGGGCAAAGCAAATAGCAACGGGGCGGCCATCAGGATAGCCGCGAAGGTCGCCCATGATGCGACGGCGGCGATCAACTTGGCCAGGGCGGACACGCGGTACGCCGGCCACCAATACATAGTTGCGTCCAGCAAGTGCGTCGTACCGCTGGCCAGCAGAAAGAACAGGAACAGCCAGAAGAGGTGGCGCAAGGGCATGTCGCGGCGTCGGCTTAGGAACCATACAAGCACCACTGCGATGGCTGTGTAGGCTCCAAAAATGGCCAAGTCGCTGATTGTGTGGAGCCAAAGGTCTACGCCGACCAGGTGGAGGTTGGCCGCGCTGCCTGCAGATGCAACCATGTTGGAAAACCCAAGCAGGAAATCGATCATGCCATCTCCCGGGGTGGCACTGCTCTCAGGCGGTCTGAACTCAGCCGCGGCCTGACCCAGCGGTCGTCACGAATGCCGGTGCGAATCAGGACACTCCTGTAGTGATTATAGACACCACGCCTGAGCGGGCCCCTCGACCCCGCGGATGAAGGGAAGAGCGGGCGGGCCGACCGGAGCGGAGCCCTGTCTTTGATAAATGCGGAGGGATACGACGGCGGCAGGCGGCCTGCAGTGCAGCCGAGCGGTTATCCGGGGATCAGGCCCGCCATCAGGCGGCAGAAGTGGAGGCCGACGAGGCGACCAGCATGATCGATATCCATCACCATGACGATGGTCGCGATGACGTAGTTGTAGGTGACCAGCCACGCCAACAACGTGCTCACCGGCGTATCGACCAGGCGCAACCCCAGTACGCAAGTGAACAGTTGTGTCTGTTCCGCACGCTGCCGCTGCCAGAATTGCTGCCAGACTCGGCAGATGACCATGCCGACCCCCTGCGATGCACCCCACAGGATGTAGCACCACAAAGGGGCATGCCATATTCCGCAGAACACGAAGGTGGCCATGACCGCCCAGCCGAACGACCATTCGCGCCGTCGCAAGGGCTTGTAGATGTAATCCTTAAGCCATAGGCCGAGCGTGATGTGCCAGCGACGCCAAAACTCCGGCAAATTGAGCGAAAGCCAGGGATAATTGAAGTTCTCGGGCACGCGCATGCCCATGGCTCGGCCGATACCGACGGCGAGATCGACGTAGCCGCTGATCCACAGGTAGATCGACATGGGCGTGAGATAGATGCACAGCAGGAACTCGGCCGTCGAGAACGTTTCGGGCTCATTGAAGAACCTGTTCAGCGGGAATCGGTGCACCAGCACGCCCAGCAGGCCGAGGCGAAACAGGCCGCCGACTATCCGCGCCGCCGCGGCACCCAACTGCCGATCCGCAGCCAGGTTCCCGTGCAACTGCTCGTGGAAATCATCGTAGCGATAGATGGGTCCCATCCGCAGGCAGGGGGCGAATAGGATGTAGGCCAGCCAATCTGAAAAGGCGGGCGGGCCGATGCGGTGATTCACGCGATCGTTGAGCACGTGCAGCGTTCGCAGAAACATGTAGCCGATCCCGGCCCAGTGCAGGTAGAAGTACAGCGGATCGGCGACCGCAGGCAGCCAGTACGGCTGCGGCCAGAGGAGCAGGGCCGCATATCCGGCGATGAGGACGGTAACCGCCGGCATGTAGCCTCGCGCGGTCGCCATGGTGCGGATCAAGACGAACCCGACCACGGCCAGCACGGCAATGGTCGCGGTGAAGGCATGGCCGACCGTCACCAGTGCCAGCAGCAGGCTGCTGGCAGTGAGATAGAGAGCTCGCCATCGCTGAGGCGTGATCCAGAAGGGTACCACGAGGGCAAGGTAGAACAGCACGCCCACCGGTCCACGGGCCAAATCGACGCCGTCCTGGACAATGTGAATCAATCCCCCCGGCTGGACGGAGAACTCGATGGCGGTTTTGGCGAGGATCAAGCCTGGCGTCCCTCTTCCCGGCAGACGTTGCCCGCACTGGGCTGTCCGCTATAATCGCCAACCGCGTCGGGAATGCAACCCTCGGGCTCGCATCGGTTTGCTGATGCCGGCCTGAGACGCCGCGCTGGCGGCTTGCGAGAGAATCGCCCGATGCTTACCGGATTCTTCTTCGAGGGCAGCGCAATGCACACGGTTTGTTTGGTCCCGGGAGACGGAATCGGGCCGGAGGTCACCACCGCGGCCAGGCGGGTCAGCGATGCGTCCGGGGCGGACATCGAATGGGTTTCGCTGCCGGCAGGGGCCACCGCTCAGGAGATGCTGGGCAGCACGCTTCCCCAGCGGACCGTCGCCGCCATCGCCGGCCACGGCGTCGCCCTCAAGGGCC
>JBJKSL010000217.1:0-4602 GCA_046704145.1 Phycisphaerae bacterium | reverse complement strand
GGTCAGCACCCCCGCAATTTCCGCGGCGGCAATCACAACCCGAGGCAACACACTTCCCCAGTCTCGGGCAGGGCGAAGCCCATTCATCGGCTGAAGCGAAATAACGTCGATGTCTGTTGCAGTGCTGTCCATAAGCTGAATCATCCCCGCCGTCCGTTATACTTTGTACCCCCCACACGCGTAACGAGACGCGAAATGCGTGCTAATCCTCCTGCTCATCGGTCCATTCTTCGATTGCCCCCTCGGGCAGTTTATGCATAGCCCACACGTCCTCGCTAGGAGTCGGCGATTGGGGCTTTCGCAAAATGTAGCGGCGGAAACGGCGGCTCCAACGCAGAAACGCGATCGTGCTCACTGCAAATATTAGAAAGAACACCACCATCCAGAACAGGATGTGCTTCAGCGCGAGGATTCTCACTTCCTTCGGGACAGACACTTTCTGAAGGGGAGCGGCGACAGTACCAGGATCAACGGAACGGCTGAGAATAATAATGAAGCCCGCGAAGATGAGCACCGCCCCCAGCCCGCTCAGCATCAGAGCAACCTGCTTGCGTTTGGATTCCGATATCCCAGCCACGGGCCATTCCTCCTTGCGAAGAAGGCGGACAAACCAACCGATGCGGCGGAAAAGACTCACCAGCCCACATCCGCCCGTGGAGAATTCTCGCCTGCACTGCGGAATTGCTCAAGCAGACGAACCTGCTCAGGCGTGAGCTTTTTCGGCGGCACGATGCGAACCACCACATATTGGTGGCCGCGAGGTTTGTCACCCGGCGGCTTGACCCCCAGATTCTTGAGCCGCAACTTGGCTCCGCAAGCCGTCCCCGGAGGTACAGTCAGCACGGTCTTGCCCTCAAGGGTCGGAATCTCCACCCGCACGCCGAGGGCTGCCTCGGTCAGATTCAACGGCAGATCGAGATAAATGTCGTCCTCGACTCGGCGAAAGTAGGGGTGCGGCTGAACGCGGGCGATGATGTACAGATCGCCTGCCGAAACGCCGGCGCCGCCCGGCTGTCCCTTGCCGCGAACGCGAATGCGCTGCCCATCGCGGACTCCTGCGGGAATCTTCACCCGAACGGTTTCAGCGTGACCGTCGCGAGAAATCTGCAGGTCCAACTGGGTTCCGCGGATGGCTTGCTCGAAACTGAGGCTGAGTTCGTGCTCCACGTCGCGAGACGGCCCGGGAGCTTCCTCTGCTGCCGCCGCCTTGTGCCTCGCACCGCGTCGACCGCCTCCGCGTCGGCCTATTCGGCTGAAGAAGTCCTCGAACCCGCCGCCCGCTTGTGGTCCCGAGCGTCCCGGAGCACCGCCCCCAAAGATGCTGAACAGATCCTCGAGATCCTCTATCGGGACTTCCTCCCCCTGCCCGCCCGACGAGGACCACGTGTAGACATGCTGTCCCCCCGGCCCGGTTCTGGCTCCACCGTAACCGCCGGGCCCCGGCCGCCAGCCAGCCGCTCCACCCGCCGGCCCCGCCCCGCCGCGAACACCGGCATGGCCGAACTGGTCGTAGGCACGCCGCCGCGAGGGGTCGTTCAGCACCTCGTAGGCCTCGTGCACTTCCTTGAAGAGGTTTTCCGCATCTTTGTCGCCGCGGTTGCGGTCGGGGTGATACTTCTTGGCTAACTTTCTATAGGCGCTCTTGATCTGATCCGGAGAGGCGTTGCGAGGTACGCCCAAGAGCTCGTAATAGTCACGATCGGCCATAACAGATTGCTTCCAGGAGAGCTATAAGCTGTGAGCTGTCAGCCATGAGCCGGAATAAATGGATCGAGTCGAGCTTATAGCTCACAGCTCATAACACAAAGCTTGCCAACCATTTGCAAAGCCTTACCTACCATTTTAGGATCATGCCATGGACCTTGGGAAGCCCCGAAAGGTGGTTGCGGCCGCCGGCCAGATTCAATCACGCCTGATGAACGAAGCCGCGGCCACGCTCGATTCGATCGGCGGGCTCATTGCTGAGGCCGGTCGGCAACGCGTGGAATTGCTGGTTCTGCCGGAGTGCGCGTATCCCGCCTACCTGCTGGGATCGGTCGCTTCCTACCGGGCGGGCGAGCATTTGTCGAGCGAGGCCTTCCTCGCTTGGCTGGGCGAACAGGCCGTCCGGTTCGGCCTGCACATCGTCTGCGGGCACGTAGAGGACGCCGGGGCCGCTCTCTGCAACGCCGCCGCGCTGATCGGCCCGGACGGACGAGTTGTCGGCCGTGCCCGCAAGCGGTTCCTCTGGCACGTGGATCACGACTGGTTCGCGCCCGGCGACGAAATCGCGGCATTCGACACCGCACTGGGACGCATCGGCATCATCATCTGTGCCGAAGCCCGCGTGCCGGAGATCATCGCCACCTTGGCCGCGGACGGAGCCGAGCTGATCGCCATGCCGACCTGCTGGATCAACGCAGCCCGGCAACCCGGCGAATACTACAACCCCCAGCCGGAATTCCTGAACGAGGCTCGGGCTCAAGAGTTTGGACTGCCATTCATCTGTGCGGACAAATCCGGGTTGGAACTGACCACCGGCTACGTGGGCCAGAGCTGCATCGTGGACGGCGACGGCACGACGGTCGCACTAGCCCCGGCCGAGGGCGAGGCCTTGATCGTCGCACCAGTCCTCCCGCGGCAGGCCCGCCCGACCTGCGTCGCCGAGGGCTGCCAGGCCAGATTGCTGAGCTCTGCTCCAGCGATGCTGCCGGGCCGCACCGCACCGCGCGAGCTCACCCTGGCGGCGGGTTGCACGACGCTGCTGGCCTCGCGGCTTGAGGCAGAAACCGGCGACGCGCTGTTAAAACGGCTGAAAAGCGAAGGCGTTGATCTGCTCTTCGCGAAGACACCGCGCGACACTTCTACGGCCGAGAAGCTGTCGATGTCCGCCAAGGAGTTCAGCATCACGGCTATCGGGTGCCCCGCTCGCACGGAGGTGTCTGGGGCCGCCTCGGCCAAGGTCGGCTGCATGGCCGGCGAGTGGCTTCGATCCTTCGCGACGGGCCGAGCGCTGGCCCTCAGCGGTGTCGAAGTGCTGGTCTATTTCGATGCGGAAGATCTGCCGATGCTGCGTGCGAGAGCTCTGGAGAACCGCGTGTTCGTGATCGGCGTCGGACAACAGACGAGTGCCATCGTCGGCCCCGACGGGGTCGTGCTCGCCCAAGGTACGGCGGAGAATGCGGCAATCGCACGCGTGAATCTGGCGGCAGCCTCGAACAAGCTGGTCGCACCGCGAACGGACATCTTCGCACAGCGAAGGCCGGAGATGTACAGATTGTGAAGAAGCCATCAGCCTAAGGATTGGGTGCGGCAATGCCTCTGGAAATCGAAGCCAAGATCAAGGTTGAATCACACGACGCCGTCCGCCGGCGACTCGCGGAGCTGGGGGCGGAACGTGTGCACGTCGTCACCGAGACGAATCAGATATTTGACACCGCCGAGCGTCGGCTGTTCGGAAGCGGTTGCGGCCTGCGGGTCCGCACCTGTCGCGGCGAGGGCCAGGTCCCTGCCGCCACTCTGACCTTCAAGGGCCCGCCGACCAAAGGCCCGCTCAAGTCCCGTGAGGAGCGGGAAACGCAGGTTTCGCAGCCACAGGAAACCGCCGCCATCCTGCAGGCCCTGGGCTTCGCACCGGTGCTCACATTCGAGAAACACCGCGAGGAATGGCGTCTGGATGATACGAAGGTGGAGCTCGACGAGCTGCCGCGACTGGGCTTCTACGTGGAAATCGAGGGCCCCGACGAAGCCGCAGTTTCAAGCGCGCGTGCCAGGCTCGGCCTGGCGGATTCGCCGCTGGTGCCCGGTACGTACATCGCCCTGCTCATCGAACACGCCCGCTGCAACGGCCTGCCCGCCGACCACATCACTCTCGGGTGATTTTTGCGGCGTTTGGGGACATTCGGTACTATACAAGTTAAGGCTCGGAGTGTGCCCACAGATCACACAGATGAACACAGATAGAAGCCGCTGGAGCGCAAAGGGGCATTGGTCGAGAGAGACTTGGCGTGCAGGAATGCGTTCATCTGTGTCGATCTGTGTGATCTGTGGGCAGTTCTTCTCGTGACGATAGCATAATCGAGTGGTAATCATGAGCGTATCGGCAGGCAGTTACGATTTCGTATCTATCGAGGCCAAGTGGCAGAAGTACTGGCTGGAGAACAAGACTTTCCGCACTCCGCAGCCGGGCTCCGACGACCTCAGGGCGGCGCGACCCAAATTCTACGTGCTGGACATGTTCCCATACCCCAGCGGCGTCGGCCTGCACGTCGGACACCCGCTGGGCTACATCGCCACGGACATCTACGCCCGCTACCTGCGGATGCGCGGCTACAACGTGCTGCATCCCATGGGCTACGATGCCTTCGGCCTGCCCGCCGAACAGTACGCCGTCGAGCATGGCGTCCCGCCGCGCGAGACCACCGAAAAGAACATCGCCAACATACGGGCCCAGATGCAGCGGCTGGGTCTCGGTTACGACTGGGATCGCGAACTGGCCACTACTGACGTCGGCTTCTACAAGTGGACGCAGTGGATCTTTCTGCAGCTGTTCAACAGTTGGTACGACCCGGAGGTGGATGCCGCCCGGCCGATCAAGGAGCTGGTGCACAAGCTCGAAAACGA
>JBJKSL010000216.1:0-9313 GCA_046704145.1 Phycisphaerae bacterium | reverse complement strand
AGAGAAACTGGAACGACAACCAGTCTATTGTTGATGGCCAACGTCTAGGACCTGTGATCACGGCGTTTGGCGGTTATCAAGTCAGCCGCCTCGATGGCTTCATCATACAGAATGGTACGACCGGCTTGATCTGCAAAAACTCCCTTGTCATCGCCAACAATACGGTAAGAGGCAATTCCTGTTCCGACGGGCCATCATTCCAGGGTGGCGGGATTTCTTGCACGGGGGCCGCCGCTACCATCATCAACAACACTGTTACAGACAACTCAGTAAATGTCTCCGTTACGGACCCGCGCGCAGAAGGAGGCGGCATTTACTGTGCCGGCAACACGATTGTTGTTGGCAATACGATCAGCGCAAACAGTGTCAGTGGCCCGACTGCCAGGGGTGGCGGGGTAAGTTGCAGCGGTTCGTCAATCCTCATAAACAACGCAATTGTCGGCAATAGCGCCCCGCAGGGCGGCGGAGTGAACTGCGTCACGCCGTCTAAGCTCGTCAATAACCGAATTGCAGGCAACAACTCTCCGAATGGCGGCGCGATTTACTGCTCGGGCGGAACTGTGGTCAACAACACCATAGTCGGCAACGGCGGAGCCTCAGGCGGAGTAACATGTGCTAGCTCTCCGCTGCTCAGCAACAATATTATCGCATACAATCAATCTGGTTTTAGACGGTATAGCGGTACACCTACGCTTCGTTACAATTGCGTCTTCGGCAATACCGACTACAACTACTCCAACTGGACCGATCCCACGGGAACTGACGGCAACATCTCCGCAGATCCTATGTTCCCATTAGCGAACGCCGGGCCAGATAACGCATGGGGAACTGCGGACGACCTTTTTGATGAGCCGCAACTGCGATCTGGTTCACCATGCATCGATGCTGGCAACAACCTCGATCTTCCCGCAGATGTGGCTGACCTTGACAGAAATGGGAACAAGACCGAGCCACTGCCCTTTGATATCGATGGGCGCACGCGACTAATGGACGATCCTCTGACGATAGATACTGGGGCCGGGACGCCACCCGTTGTAGACATTGGCGCATACGAACACCTGCTCACTGCTATTGCTGCGGACTTCACTAATGATGATCGTGTCGATGCAAGTGATCTGGAAGTCTTCATGGCCTGCTCGACTGGGCCGGCGGTTCTGTACAACCCTGCTGCACTGCCTCCGGGTTGCTCACCGATGGCCGCGTATGGCGGAAAGATAGCAGCCGACTTTGACCAAGATGGGGACGTGGATTCTGCTGACTTCGCCGCATTCCAACGTTGCTGGAGCGGCGACCAATCCACAGATCCGGCCTGCGGCAATTAAGGGTGCCGGCGTGCGGTGGTCGGTCGAATATTGCTCTGATAGCCAACCAAAACCTCGAGTTGGATCTGACCTGGACCGCATAAAAAGAGAGTGCCCACAGATCACACAGATGAACACAGATAAAGACTCCGCTTCTTCCATCTGTGTCAATCTGTGTGATCTGTGGGCAGTTCTTCACCTCTTCAATTCTGCATTCAGCGTTCTACATTCAACATTCTCTTCAACTATCCGCCTTGACCGGATTGCTCAGCACGCCGATGCCCTCGATTTCCACCGAGATCGTATCCCCCGGCTGCAAAAACACCGGCGGCTTGCGCGCACAACCTACGCCCTCTGGCGTGCCCGTGACGATGATCGTGCCGGGCAGCAGCGTGAACTGGTGCGAGAGGTAGCTGATAAGGAACGGCACCGAAAAGATCATGTCCGCGGTATTGGAGTCCTGCATAACCTGATCGTTCAGCCGCGAGCGGATGGGGAACGCATTCGGATTCATACCCGCTTCCGCCATCAGCAGGCAGGGTCCCAGCGGGCAGAAGGTGTCGAAGCCCTTAGCGCGTGACCATTGTCTGTCACGACGAACCTGGCAATCGCGAGCCGACACATCATTCGCACAGGTGTAACCAAGCACGTACTCGAGCGCGTCCGCTTCCGACACCTTGCGGGCGGTCTTGCCGATGACCACTGCCAATTCGCCCTCGTAATCGACCTCATCCGGCGCCGACGCGGGCAGCACGATCGCATCGCCCGGCCCGATGACCGAGGTGGTCAACTTCACGAAGATCAACGGCTCGGCCGGAATCTGCGCCCCGCCCTCGGCCGCATGCCGACGATAGTTCAACCCGATGGCAATGAGATTCGGCGGCGAGACCGGGGCCAGCAGCCTCTTGATCTCAGCCGTCTCGTCGGTCACCTGCCAGGCGCCCAGCAGATCGCCGGCAATCACGCGAGCCTTGCTTTGATCGATCGGCTCACCCAAACGGACCTGGCCGTTCTTGTCTTCGAAGCGAATTACCTTCATGATGTCTCCCTCGCGAGTTGCCGGGGGCAACTCCGGTTCCTGTGGACCAGCCTCCGTACGGGGCCGGTTCCGAGCCCGCCTAATTCTGTGCCGTTGAGCCTGCTTGTCAACCTTGCCCGGGGAGGCCGAAAATGCGAAGACTGATTTGCTTGATTATTGTCATCGGCACCGCCGTTGCCCACGTCCACGCCGGCGAACTGCGTTTCAATGATCGCTTTGCCAAGTTGCTGATCGAGGGCGTACCCCAGATCACCGCCAACTACGACCCCCAGACCGGCCATTTCGGCAAGGGCATCTGGATCTGCACCGACCAGAACTCCATGTACCCTCTGGCCGTCGCCTACAGCCTCGACGTCCCCGGCAACAAGTACCACAAGAACCCGCAAATCCTCGAGATGCTCATGAAGGCCGGCGACGCTCTCATCGAAGACGCCGATGCCAACGGCCAATGGGTTTTCCGCAAGAAGGACGGCAGCACGTGGGGCAAAATCTACATGCCCTGGACCTATTCGCGTTGGATCCGCACCTTCGCACTGATCCGCAAAGATATGCCCGCCGCGCGCCGCGTCCACTGGGAAGAGGCCCTCAGCCGTGGCTTCGCCAACATCAACAAGTCACAGCTGACCTCTCTGGTCAACATCCCCACGCACCTGGCCATGGGCCTGTACATCGCCGGCCAGACGCTCGACCGCCCCGAATGGTGCGCCCACGCCACGGAGTTCCTGCACAAGGTCCTGGCTGCGCAAAGCGAGAACGGCTACTGGTCCGAAGGACACGGTCCCGTCGTCAACTACAACTTCGTCTACGTCGACGCCTTCGGCATCTACTATGCACTCTCTCACGACCAGGCCGCTCTGCAGGCCGTCCAGCGAGCCTCCAAGTTCCACCGCAGTTTCACCTATCCCGACGGCAACAGCGTCGAAACCGTCGATCAGCGTAATCCGTTTCACAATGATGTCGCTCCCGGCGGACCGGGCTTCACCTTCGACAAGATCGGCCGCACCTACCTCGCCTCGCAGTGGGCACGATACAAGGACAGCGACTTCAACGTCGACTTCCTCGCCTGCATGCTGCAGTATGGCCAGGAAGGCTCCACCGAGGACGAAACCGCTTCCGCCAACCGCGTATTCGTCATGAAGGAGAACGGCGTCGATCAGGCCATGACCATCCGCAAAGGCCCGTGGTTCATTTGCCTCTCTGCCATCACCACGCCCGTCGGCCGCAACCGCTGGTACCAGGACCGCCAGAGCTTCGTCAGCATCTATCACGACAGGGTCGGCCTGATCATCGGCGGCGGCAACACCAAGCTGCAACCCGCCTGGAGCAACTTCACCGTCGGCGACATGAGCCTGCTCAAGCACAAGCCCGGCGACCGCAAGCCTGACTTCCTGCCAAAGGGCGAACTCTATCACGTACCATCCAAGGCCGTGCTCGTCCACGAGCCGGTCCCCGGCCTCGACCTGACCTACGGCCACGAAACCTGCCACATCCGTGTGAACATCAAGGGTGACCGCACGCTCGAATACGATCTATCCGCCACCACCGACAGCGGCCTGCCCGTGCTCGGCCACATCACCCTCCTGCCCCGCATGAACCAGACCGTCACCACCGCTGCCGGCAGCAGCTTCAAGCTAAACGGCGAGCAGGTCGCACTGCCCGCAAAGCAGGTCGGCGGCTCCATCCACTACGCCGGCTGCGACTTGACCGTCCCGCCGACAGCCAGCCTGCACTGGCCGATGCTGCCCCACAACCCCTACCGCATCGATGGCCATGCCGAACCCGCCGAAGGCCGCCTGGAGATCCGCCTGCCCTTCAACAAAAACATCCACGACCAGCGCATCGTGCTGGCCGTGGATTGACACTGCTGCGGCGGTCCCCCTGGTGCGGGAATCCCTCCCCGCACCCGCCTTTTCGGGGGGTGCCTTGCTGTCGATCTCAGCACAGAGCCACTCGCAAGTGGCTGTCGGACAGACGGTTATGACCCGCTACACAAATCGCACTTACAGCCCGCGCTCGCGGCGGCGGCTCCGCAAACCGTCCCCCGCTCGTTTGCATTGCGGCAGCCCGTCTGATATGATGCGGGGCTCTTGACGAGAAGATTCCGGTTGGCCCAAGGGCAAAGGACGAACGAATATGCATTACCCAAGAAAGATCAGCCGCATCAAGAAGGTTCGCAAGCAGGGTTTCCGTGCCCGCATGAGGACGCGCAAGGGCCGGGCCATCCTCAATCGCCAGCGTCGCCTCGGTCGCCACTCGCTGGACGTCATGGGCTAGGGCATTCGCCCTTTTGTTGCAGCGTTTTCGGTGGTTCTGGGCTGTTCCAGACGCTGCGCACATTCGTGAAGTGCTCTAAGCGATTGGCGTTTTGCGGCACCTTCTTCGGTCCCGATGGTTGAGATCCTGAGCCTTGGGGGCCGCAAGGGTTCGAACTTTCCAATCTGCCATTTGAAATCTCGAATCTCAGATTTCTTGGGGTTCCAACATAGCGAATACAAAAACGGCCTGCTCAAGCAGGCCGTTTCCTTGCGCGCGAGTTGAAGGTGCGTTTATTGCGTTCCTGTTGCTTCCTACGGAGTCGCAGGTAATAAGTGCTCACCATCGCGACATCTCGTGTCACATCGTCCTGTCGCGATCAGTCGTCCCGTTCCTCACTCCGTAGCCAGGAGAGGATCTGATTCTCGCCTGCCGGCCTTGTACGCAACAAGCCGCTCTGCAACTTGATCTTCTGCCCGCACTTCTGGCATGCGCTTTCGCCGAGCCGGAAAACATGTTCGGTCCGGACCTGGTACCTGGCGCTGCAGTTCGGACAAACGATCACGATCGGGTCGCACACATCCATTGAACTCTACCTTCAGGAATGCCGGGACGCGCTCACAGACGGCCCATCTACGCATGTCACGGATTGACGGGGTCCTGAATCACAGGCCTGTCCACGCACGAATAGACCTTGCGGCCCCACATGTAGTTGCCCGGATCGAACGTCTCCTCGAGGGTGGCCTTGCCTGCGTGGCCATCGACAAAGGCGTAGTTGCTGTACGACAGATGGGCGGTGGGGTTAATGTACGAAATGTGATGCGTGTTCGGTGCGGCATTCTTGTCCGCTATTACCGCGTCAATGGCGTCCTTCGCCTCTTTATATGTCAACTGATAGACCTTGGTACCGCGGGGATATCCTTCGCCGTCGAACACTCCATTGGCTTGATCGCTCTTTACACCGTTGGTAGGTCGATGGCTCTTGTAGGCCGAGCCTCCGCCGACCGAACTCCCCCAAATGCAGTTGGAGTTATCGCTGAACTCGGCGATCAAAATCGTATTGTTGGGCCCTTCGATTTCATCCGGCGTGACGTAACGCAGATTACTGGCGCCCGGCGGCGAGTTCTTGTCATGAGCCGAACTGTACTTCTTACGTGGCAAGATGATCTCATTGGCCACGTAACTAAGACGAGGAGCTTGTTGATCGTCTATTGTTTCGGTGGTGTCCTGGGAAACCTGGCCCGGCGGAGGATTCGGAATACGCGTGGCCGTGAAGTTCGTCGGAGCCCAGCCCCCAACGCTGTGCGAAGGACACACAAACGCCGCCGAGGTCTTGGGATACTTCAAGGCCGTGATCGCCGGAAGGTAATCCGAGGGGCTCAAGGCGGCCGTCCAATGCTGGTAACCGCCGCTGCTGCTCTCACCGTCAATGTAACCGTAGGCACGCGGGTATGCGTGGTACTCGGTTGTGTACATGGCCATGCTCAAACCGATATTGTGCAGGTTATTCAGGCAGGCCGAGGCTTTGGCCAGTTCTCGAGCCTTGGCAAGCGAGGGCATCAACATCGCCGCCAGAAGAGCGATGATCGCCACCACCACCAGTATTTCGATCAAAGTGAAACCAGGGAGTCTCCGCAGTCGTGTCACTTTAGTTCTCCATTCTTTGAGCGCACCTCAGACGCAGAGCGGGACGACCGTCATCCCACCCAGCGAGAGATCAATGACGTGCGGGATCAATGTACCGCGGATGTATTAGCCCACCGTGCGAGCCGAGTTAGACTCTTGTCAATTTGATGTGAACAAAATCTCTCATAGCTTCAGTGGGCCGCCTGTGGACGGTAGCCCGCCAGATGGTGTAAGCTGATCCGTGCCTGGATCTGCCCATTGCAGTCAACCGAAGAGGTGCAGCACTTGGTCCACTCGCTGGAAACCATCCTGTTCGAGAGCCCAGTACTCCTGGCCATTTTTGTGGCCATAGCCGTGGCCGTGGCTCTGGCCGTGCATCGCAGGCGGCAGACCTCGGGCAGCCAGCGGGGACTTTGGATCACCTTGGCCGTGTGCGTGGTGCTCTTCGTCGTCCAGGCATTGGTGCAGACGGATCGCGAACGGATCCAGGCCACCCTGGCCGCCATCGCCACCGCCATCGACAACGGCGACATCGCTGGCGTGGGTGCGCATCTCGATGCAGGCTTTCAAGATCACGGCCTGAACAAGGACGAATGGCTGGCCGAGTTGCGTCAACGGCTGCAGCGCTGGCAGATCGACGAGGCCAAGATCGGCAGTTGTACTGTCGAGACAAACGGGGACACTGCGGTCGCCTCTTTCCGTGCCACTTGCGACTGGCGCAGCGGCGAACAGAGCCAAAGCAGCGTGCTCAGCAGTTGGAAGCTGCAACTGGTCCGGAACGGCGACGAGTGGAAGCTCTGCCGCGTGCTGGACGCCAAGTTCGGCCCCGGCGGCATGCTGGACTATCGCGCCATTATGCAGTACTGATAGCCATTCGGCTATTGTTGTGCGCGGCGACGTAGTGGAACTCTCTTGGGAATAGTGTTTGGGTCGCCGCGACGGGCACGAGTTGCAGTGCAACTGGTAGGATACCGTTGAAGAGATTTCGCTCGCGCGGCGGGCTCTGAAGCGAGCACGTGTGTGAGCTGTTCCGATACGCACCCGCATTCTGGAGGACAACGCATGAGTTCCGTATCGCGTCGAGCATTTCTCAAGACCGCTGCCGTTGCAGGTTCTCTGGCTGCCACCGGGCGAGCCCGGGCACAAGCTTCAGCAAACGAGCGTATCCGCATTGGCATTCTCGGCTGCCGCACTCGCGGCCATCAGTTGGCCCAGGCCTTTCACCAATGCGGCCGCTTCGAAGTCGCCGCCATGGCCGATTGCGACACTGCCATGTACGACAATGCCATGAAGATCCTGGAAAAGACCCTGCCCGCCAAGCCGCGCTTGGAGCAGGATTTCCGCCGCGTTCTCGACGACAAGAGCATCGACGCCATAGCGGTGGCCGCCCCCGACAATTGGCACGCCGCCATGACCGTCATGGGCCACGCGGCGGGCAAGCACGTCTACTGGGAGAAGCCCTTCTCCTACAACAGCGCCGAAGGCAAAGCCATGGTCGCCGCCGGGAAGAAGCATTCCAAGCTCGCCCTGCAGGTCGGCACTCAGCATCGCAGCTGCCAACACATCCGCGATGCCGCCGCGTTCATCAAGTCTGGCGGCGTCGGCAAGGTGGGCATGGCCCGCTGCTGGCTCGTCGACCAGCGTCCTACCATCCCCAAGGTGGCCAACAGCAAACCGCCGGCAAGCATGGACTTCGACCTGTGGGTCGGCCCGGCAGCTATGCGACCGTACAACGAACCCAAGGTGCACTATAACTGGCACTTCATCCGCGACCTTGGCACGGGCGACATGGGCAACTGGGGTGCACACTGGCTGGACAGCGCACGTCAGATGCTCGAACTGGACGTCCCCAGCACCGTCTCCGGCCTGAGCAACAAGGTCACCGATGACGAGAAGGAATGGCCGGATACCGTCAGCGTCCTGTACCGCTTCCCCTCTTTGCACATCGTGTGGGAACTACGGCAGTGGTCACAGTACGGCATCGGCGGCAAGAGCGGCGGCGTGGAGATCAACGGCGACAAGGGCACCGTCTTCATGGACCGCAGCGGCTGGTGGTTCTACGAGAAGGGCAAAAAGGCCCCGCAGGCCCACAAGGGCACGTCGATGGTCCCCGAGCACGTCACAAACTTTGCCGACTGCGTCGCCGGAAGGGCCAAGCCCAACGCCCCTGCCATCGAAGGCTTCAAGAGCGCGGTGCTCTGCCACCTGGGCAACATCGCATCCGTGCTGAACCGGCAGATCAAGTTCGACGCGGCGACCATGTCCATCAAGGACGATGCCGAGGCTGAAGCCATGCAGTCGCGCGAATACCGTGCACCGTGGACGCTGGACGTCTGATACGCATCCGCGTCCTTTTGCGCGCGGCGACGTGGCCATAAGTCTATTACGCAGGCTTCTTGGGACGCCGTGGTGGACACGAGTTTCAAATGCAATCGGTATGATATGCGAATGCATCATTTGATGAATCGGATGGAAAACGGATAGCGGTAGGCCACGCCCTCGTTGGCCTTAATCGTGGCGATGAGGACCAGGACGATCCAGCTGATGACCACCAGCGGAAGTAAGACCATACCGACGAAGACAAATACCAGCAGGCCGCTGATGATTATGGCGATGGAGGCGGTGATCTGAAAGTTCACTGCCTCCTTGCCCTGATCGTCGACAAAGGCCGAGCTTTCTCGCTTGATCAGCCACAAGACCAGCGGCGCGACAATGTGGCCCAAAAAGAAGAGCAGCCCCGGCAATGCCACGACGTGGCAGAGCATGGCCCACGTCCGCTCGTCGCGAGTCGGACGATAAAAAGACGAAGGCTCATACGGCGGTCCGTAAGGCGGCTGTTCCATAGCGACTACCTCCTTCGCAGCAAGCGTCCTCCCGGCCCACGATCCTGGAGGAGTCATATATACAGTCGGGCCGCTCCGCTGACCATTACAGATTAGAGCTTTTCTCGTGTGGGACCGGCATCTTGCCGGCCCAAATGACCAGCCGGAAGCCGGTCCAACATGGAAACGCCGGCGAATCCCGAACAACGGTTTAGGCTCGCGGGATCGGGCAACCGAGGATGGCAGACACGCCTCGCAGCAACTCCGCCTCG
>JBJKSL010000215.1:0-2890 GCA_046704145.1 Phycisphaerae bacterium | reverse complement strand
GAACTCGTCGGCATGCTGGTTCGCAAACTCCACCTGCTTGGTCTTGAACTCCTCCAGCTTGCTGCGGACCTGCTGCTGTTGATCGTCGTTCAACTCGTAGGTCCGGGTGAGTCGATCGGCATAACGGTCGACCATGTGGCTGAAGAAGCGATTTCGCTCTTCGGGAGTGAACTGACGCGGCGGGCCGCCCCCATTGAAAAATCCACCCCGGCGGCTGCTGTGTCCGCTGGAATTGCCGTTATCTGTCGAGTTCTGAGGCCCGCGACCGCCGAAGCGCGAACGGCCGCTCCTGCCACGACCTTGCGATGAGCCGCTCAAACTGTCGCCCTGGTTGGCCCCCGCATCGCTTCGCTGCTGTGAATCACTGTTCTGTTGCTGCTGTTGCAGGTCCGACCGTCGACTGTGCCGTCCCCCTTGTCGATAACTCTGGGCGAACGTCGAACTGCCGGCGATCAGAAATGCTGCACCCATACTGATTCCGGCAAAATACTTCGGTTTCATCGCGCCATATCTCCCACTAGCTGCGCCATCACATGCGTGACAAAAAAAGTCGCTAACACACTAAATCGCCATTCGCGAATCGGCGGCGCCAGGCATCCTCTTCAAGGACCGAGGCAACTTGTTGCCGGCAATTTGCGTCGACAAGTTGACGCGGTCCTAAGAAAGCATGTCGCGTGATCGTGAATAAGCATTTAGGTCCAATCTCGACACTCATCCCCCGTGCGGCCCGCCGCCTCGGCCGCCGAACGGCATTTGGATGCCGCGTTCCTTCGCCCGTGACTGCAAGGCGGAGAAGTAGGCCATTCGCTTTGCCGACCGGTCGGGGCTGCGTGCCTCGGAATGCTCCTTGCGCTGCTCGCGAGTCCACTGCCGTGGGCCGCCCTGTCTTCCGCCGTGTTGACTGGAATTGGCAACGCCGTTACCCGGCTGGTGGCCTGAGTTCGGCGTCGCATTCGGGCCACCTCCGCGACCCTGATTCCCCGGTTGCCCGCCTTGCTGGGCGTTGTGCTGTGCCCGGCGTTGCTGCCATTCTCTCATACGCGTCTGCATCTCGTCCAGCTGGCGATCGAGAATGGCCGTCTTCTCCGCCGGACTTGCGTTCAGATACTCATCGATCCGCTTGTCAAACTGGGCCTCCATTACCGTGCGCACATTGTCGTGGATGGCCTCTTTCTGCTGGTCGTTCAGGTCGGTCCGTTCCCGTAGACCGTGCATCTGCTCGAACAGCTTACCCGGATCCTGCTGGGCCTTGGCCTCCAGGGCCGCCACGGAGAATTCCCTGGGCGGCGTATTCTTGGCCGCCTTCACGTAGTGGCTCACCGCATAGGCCCCACCCGCAAGCACCGCAACGGCTGCAAGCGAAAGCATCACCTTGCGACCCCGATACGACGGTTCAGGTCCTGCCTTGCCTTTAGATGCCGACATGTCCAATCTCCTGTGCTGTCGCGTATCTCCTCCGGGCGGAACCGGCTTGCACCGTCCGCCGCACACAAGGAATACGCGAATGTGTCTGATACCGATTACATTTGAAACTCGTGCCCGCCGCGGCGTCCCCGAAACCGTGCGTAATAGACTTATGGGCACGTCGCCGCGCGCAAAAGGACGCGGATGCGTATGAATCCCCTTTAGTCTCAGAATCCGTCCCCAAACCCGTGTGGGACCGGCTTCCAGCCGGTCTGATCTCTCCGGTTGGGGCGGCTCAGTTCTCGTAGTCACCCACGTGACCGTCTATGTAAACGTAACGGCGGGCCGGCGTCATCTTGGGCACGAAGAACCCGCCATTGTCGTGACCGTGGAAATTATTGAAATCCCTCGCAAACCAGATGCTGTTGACCGGCAGGTTCACGTTTTCATCGCTGTGACGCCGCCAGTAGTCGTAATGATGGTGGAGGTTCTTGCTGAACTCCGTTGGCGAAACCCCGTTGAGTTCGGTGCGGAATCCGTAGCTGGTCTTCTCTGATTGATAGTAGCTCAAGTTGGTATTGGGCGCGCCTCGCTCGAACATCCCCGGTCGATCGTTGGGGCATTCAAAGGCTCCGCCGGTGCCGACCGCAGGTATTACGTGGGCCGTAGGGTCGGAGTCCGAGGCCCGCGGCGTGTTGCCCGTGGGCATGTGTTTTCGGAGCACGTCGGCCAGATAGATGGAATGATCAAAAGGATCGCCATTCTCTTTCTTGAGTGGCGCCGGGTCGATGGACGGCATGTTCGATATGTACGGGATGTGGTCACGGCTGTCCTGCAGTTAGCCCATCATGGCCACCCCAAGCATGTGCAGATTGGCCGCGCACTTGGTTATCTTGGCCTGGTGCCGAGCGGCTGAAAGCGAAGGCAACAACACCGCGATCAGCACGGCGATGATCGAAACCACAACGAGAACCTCGATGAGCGTGAAAGCTTTTCGCTTGCTCATCGCAAACCTCCCGGACTACTTGCCGGCACCGTAGCGGCGTGCCTGCCGCCTCTGCGGCCGGCTTCACGGTTCTCGCTGCGGCCCGATTCGTGCTCGCCACGGCGTCGATCGTGAGGACCTCGCTCGGCCCCGTGCCGCTTCAGCAGTTCCTCGTATTTGGCACGCTGATCCGGATTCAGGATGGCTTTCGTGCGTGCCACCGATTGTTGGAACGAACTACGCCATTCATTTTCCAGAGCGGTCATGCGCTCGGAGAAGGTCTTCATGATCGTGTCGTACTTGGCCTTGTCTTCCGGACGAATCAACGCGGCAATCTGCTGCTCGCGATCGCGGAACAACTGGCGGCGACGAGCCTCACGATCCGGCCCGCCACGAGAGGCCGCCTCGGTCCAGATCTTGTTCAATTGCTCCTGCTGTGCCGGTGTGAGATTGAGCTCGGCGGCCAGCCAACCACGTCGACTCTGGTGGCTTACGGTCGGT
>JBJKSL010000214.1:0-6616 GCA_046704145.1 Phycisphaerae bacterium | reverse complement strand
CACTCGAGCCCACCGACCGCGACGCAAACGGCGATCTCGACGTCTTCCACAGCATGGCCCGCGAACTGCGGGAGGAACTGCACCTCGACCCTGCGGAAGCCATCGACCTCGTCTGCCTGGGCATGATCCGCGACGCCCAACTGCGTCAGCCGGAACTGGTGTTCGACGCCCACCTGGCGCACACGCGCGACGATCTAGCCGGCCGCCTCGGCCCTGAAGACGATGAGCATGACTCGGCGCTTGCCATCCGGGATTGCCCTGAGGCATGCGCCGATTTTGTGCAGACGACCAGGCAAGCGGTGCCTGTAGCTGTCGGATCGATAGCCCTGCACGCCCGAGAATCCTTCGGCGAGACAGCATACGCCCAAATCCTCGACGCCCTCCCGATCAACTGACCCGACCTGAAGCAGTGCTCTGCCCAGGAACTAAGCGAGGCCGCGTACCGCTGCATTGCCTCTGCGCACTCACCGCTGCCTGATGTGCAGCAAATGCCTGATTCTGACGCATTTCGCACTTGGCATGAGAAATGCCCAATACATGTCGGACGCGGCGTCGCCGTTTGTGTCGCCGCAATGCATCGGGGTTCTGACATAAACCCAGATAAGGGAATCCTCGCAGCCAGCCCGAAGGGCACAGGGGGAATCTATGCGCGCAAAGGCCCCCGGTTGTGCTTGTGGTTGGTAGAGGACACGAAGAGGAACACAAGGGAGGTCTGCATGGCAGGTGTGAGGTCACATACTAGACACTGGATACTCATCGCGGCGGGGCTGGCGATGTGCCTGGCCCTAACCTCGACAGCAATGGCTCAAGACGCTACACCGGCCCAGCCACTGACGCCCGAGTCGGTGATGAGCAAGGTCGACGGCATGGGTGTCGACCTGGACACCGTCTGGGTGCTGATAACCGCCTTCCTGGTTTTCTGGATGCAGGCAGGTTTCGCCCTGGTGGAAACCGGCCTCACCCGTGCCAAGAACACGGTCAACATCTGCATGAAGAACCTGCTGGACTTCTGCTTTGCATCAGTCGTCTTTTATGCGGTGGGCTTCGGCATCATGTTCGGTGCGGGCAACGCCCTGTTCGGCACGAGCGGATTCTTTCTGAAGCAAACTTCGCCGGACACCTTCGCTTCGCTGTCCTGGGCGAAGGTCGGTATCGACGCCAAGTTCATCTTCCAGCTCGTCTTTGCCGGGACCGCCGCAACCATCGTCTCGGGAGCCATGGCCGAACGCACCAAGTTCTCGTGCTACATGATCTACAGCTTCGTAATTTCGCTGATCATCTATCCCGTCGCCGGTCACTGGATCTGGGGCGGCGGATGGCTGGCCAGCAAGGGCAT
The DNA here is from genome assembly GCA_046704145.1 of Phycisphaerae bacterium. Classification (GTDB taxonomy): domain Bacteria; phylum Planctomycetota; class Phycisphaerae; order UBA1845; family PWPN01; genus JACQVT01. The sequence continues at coordinate 5,280 of JBJKSL010000214.1, read as the reverse complement.
GTTCGACTTCGCCGGCTCAACGGTCGTACACTCGGCAGGCGGATGGCTGGCACTGTGCGGAGCGGTGGTGCTCGGCCCGCGCATCGGCAAGTACGGGCCCGGCAAACGCGTCAACGCCATCCCCGGTCACAACTTCCCATTGATGGTCCTGGGCGTGTTCATCCTCTGGCTGGGCTGGTTTGGTTTCAATCCCGGCAGCACCATGGCGGCCGTGGGCTGCGGCAGCACTATTGCCCACATCGCCGTCACCACCAATGCCGCCGCCGCGACTGGCACCATCGCCGCCTTGCTGACTTCCAAGCTCTGGTTCGGCAAGTGGGACGCGAGCATGGCCGGCAACGGCTGCCTGGCGGGCCTCGTCGCCATCACTGCACCGTGTGCATTCGTGAGCACCAATGCCGCACTGATCATCGGCTTCATCGGGGGCGTGTTGGTTGTGGCGTCCGTCGTGTTCTTTGACCGTACGCTGAAGATCGATGACCCCGTAGGCGCCACTTCGGTGCACCTGACCAACGGCGTGTGGGGTACACTTGCCGTCGGCCTCTTCGCCAACCCCATCTACGGCGCCACCGGCCCCAAGCCAGGCCTGTTCTACGGCGGAGGCCTGGCCCAGTTGATCCCGCAGGCCATCGGCGTCGTGGCTGTCGGGGCGTGGTGTCTGGTCACCGGCTTCGCACTGTTCTACGCTTTGAAAGCAATCATGGGCCTGCGAGTCTCGCCGGACGAGGAACTCCGCGGCTTGGACCTGGACGAGCACGGCTTGATCGGCTATCCCAACTTCCAACTGGTCGAGATGGGCGGCCCCGCGCCGGAGCATCCCGCCAAAGGTCTGGCTTTCAGCTCGCATCCGGCACCAGCGCCGGCAGGTGGTCACTAATAACAGCAGGTCAGGTTGAGTGCGTCGGCAAACCGATGCAATCTTGATACCGCGTCATCGCCGACGCAATCCTCCCGAAGGAGGTTGGTTATGAAGAAAATCGAAGCAATCATCAAACCGTTCAAACTGGAAGATGTTAAGAGCGCCCTGTCGCAAATCGGAGCCCAGGGCCTGACTGTAACCGAGGTGCGCGGTTTCGGCCGCCAGAAAGGGCACACCGAGCACTACCGCGGGGCCGAGTACGTCATTGACTTTGTGCCCAAGATCAAGATCGAAATCGTCGTGGCGGAAAAGGATCTTACCAAGGTGATCGATGTAATCCGCCGTTCCGCCCGCACCGGCGAGATCGGCGATGGCAAGATCTTTATCTCCGGTCTGGAGGAAACCATCCGCATCCGCACCGGCGAAACGGGCGAAGATGCGATCTGACTCGTTCTACGAGCGACGTAAGACTCGACCGTTGATGTAGGTTCCCCCAACGCCCACGGACCAAAAGTCCGTGGGCACTTCTACAACGTGTGCATGAGTCATGCATGAGTCCTGCAACAGAACATGACGATCACGTTTCCGGACTGCAGCACATAAGAACGCTGTTGGCTGCCGGCCGCGCGCACATCAAGTCCGCCCACGACCAACACAGCTCAGCTCGTGAGATCGTCGCCGCCCTGACCAACCTGTGCGATCGCGCCATCGAGCAAACCTGGCAAAACACGGTGATGAGCATCCCTTCGGAGCACAGTGGCGTTAACCAGCAACTTGCGCTCGTCGCCGTCGGCGGCTATGGCCGGCGTGACCTGGCTCCCTACTCGGACATCGACTTGCTGTTTCTCGCCAGCCACGAGCCCTCGCACGAACTGCGAGAGTTCATCTCCCGACTCGTGCGCAACCTCTGGGACGTAGGGCTGAAACTCTCGCACAGCGTGCGAACCGTTGCCGGCTGCATAACCGCCGCCCGCCAGGATCTGACCATCCTCACCGCTCTGGCCGAGGCCCGCCTGCTCGTGGGCAATTCCCCAGCGTTCACGGAGATACAGCAGCAGATATGCCGGCTGCTGCGGACCACTTCGCTCAATCGGCTCATCACCCAGATCGAAGCCGACCGCCGAAACGAGCATCACGACTATCACGCTCAGACAGTGTTACTGCTGGAGCCCAACCTCAAGAAGAGTCCCGGCGGCCTGCGTGATTATCACGTCTTTCGCTGGCTTGCTCTGGCCCGCTTCGGCATCCGCGAGATCGAAACCGCGCGCAGCAGCGGCGTTCTGTCCGCCAACGACGCCGACGCCATCATCAACGGGCGCGATTTCCTGCAGATGCTTCGCAACGAGATGCACTTCCACGCAGACAGCGCTCAGGACGTGCTCACCCGGGAGGAGCAGCTGCGTCTGGCCGCCTGGCTGGGCTATCGCGATGAGGGCTCGCTGCTCGGCGTTGAAAGGTTCATGCAGCACTACTACCGCCACACCACCGCGATCCACGAAGCGGTCAGCCGCTTCACCGACCGGCTTCGCCAGCCGCGGCTCACCGGCCGCATTCTTCAACGCATGTGGAGCGAGTGGGTCGCGGAGCATTTTGTGCTCACCCGCAGCGAAATCAGCATCGCTCCCGACGCTCGTTCCGCGGTGCTGGGTGACGCCGAGTTGATCCTCAAGCTGTTTGACGCCGCTCGCGACCGCGGCGTGCCCGTCGCCTATGAAAGCATCGAGCGGTTAAGAGCCACCTGCCCGCAAATTCACGTAACTGCGGCCGCCCGCCGCCAATTGCTGCGAATTCTGGCCAAACCGGTGGGCCTTGGCAGCCTCGTGCGAAACCTGCATCGCGTGGGCCTGCTGAGCCGATTGCTGCCGCCCTTCGAGCACGCACGCTGCCTCATACAGTTCAATCTGCTGCACAGGTACACCGTGGATGAGCATTCGCTTCGCGCTCTCGAAGCCGCCGTTCGCCGCCTGGAGGACAATGGCCCCATCGGCCACGCCTACCGCGAGTGCCGCCGTAAGGATCTGCTTCACCTCGCGATTCTACTGCACGACCTTGGCAAAGGGCTGGGCGACGATCATTGCGAGATTGGCCGCCAGCTGGCCGAGCAGGTCGCCCGCGACATGCAACTGGACACACACGAGACGCAGCTACTCTGTACGCTCGTTCACCAGCACCTGCTGATGGCGAATACTGCGTTACGCCGCGACCTGAGCGACGACGCCACGCTCGTGCAGTTCGCCCGCACCGTCGCAACTCCGGAAATGTTGCGTATGCTGTACGTATTCACCGCCGCCGACATGCAGGCCGTCTCGCCGGAGTACTGGACCGCTTGGAAGGAAGCACTGCTTGACGAGCTCTACTGCCGAACCGCCGAAGTGCTGACCGGCGAGGCTCCTGCCGACGACGAGCAGGGCCGTGCCCGCGCCATTCGAGAGGAACTCACTCGTTCGCTGCGGCAGCACTTCCCCGCCGACTGGCTGGAGCAACAGTTGACGCTGATGTCGCCGGCGTATCTGCAAACCACCGACGCTGCTACCGTTGCCGACCATCTGGACGTGCTGCGGCAGATGCACAGTGCTCTGCAAATGTCCAGCGCCCCCGTGCACGTCGAATCACGGCATCGCAGCGACACGAATGTGACCGAGTACACCGTATTCACGCGGGATGATCTGATTGAAGGGCTGTTCTCGCGAATCGCCGGAGCCCTGGCCGCCAGCGGATTTCAGATCGTCAGTGCACGCATTCTGACCCGGCCCGACGGCACGGTAATCGACACCTTCACCGGCCAGGACACTACAGTCGCCGGCGCACCATCGCTCGACCGCCGAGCCGAAGTTGCCGAGCAGATTACTGCCGTGTTACTCGGCCGGAGACATATGGAAGACATGCTGGCCCGCCGCTGGCAGGATATTGGCAGCGACAGCACGCTCATGCCTGCGACGCCGCAGGTCGAAATCGACAACGACAGCTCGGAGCGATTCACCATCATCGAGGTTTTCGCCGAAGACCGCCTCGGCCGGCTTTACGCCATCACTCGAACGCTATTCGAACTCGGCGTTTACATTCATTCCGCCAGAATCAGCACGCATGGCAGTCAGATTGTGGACGTGTTCTATGTTACGGACCGCCAAAGCGCGAAACTGGCCGACCCGGCGAAGTCTCAAATGATCAGGCGAGAATTGCTGCAAAGGCTTGAAGAAGTGTAAACGTGCGAATGTGGTAACGTTCGCACATTGACACTTTCGTACTTTCTCACTTTCTCACGTTCTCACTTTCCCCCTTCATGCTGCCCAGCCGTAGCACGGCCTGTCGCCGCACCCAGAAATCCGCCACCGCCGGCCAATGCCTTTGCCGCCGCTGACGCACGCGCAGCATTTCAATGCCCGCGTTCATCGCCGCCCGGTAGAAGTAGCCCGCACGGTTAGTGCCGATAGCCTCCTTGCCCTGCGTCATCAGCCGACAGATGGTGCTCTGGTAGGCGTCCAGGGCGTCCTGCTCGGAGCCGAGCATCCGCCAGAGCAGGCTGACAACTAACTGTCCCTGCTTCTGAATAAGCGAGAGAATCCACTGTTGATCGTGCCCGGCCCGAGCGGAACTCATCGTGTCCACTACGGAGCGAAGTTCGAAGGGCAATTTGAAGGTCGTCGCGGGGACGGCGGCCATGTTCGTCTCCAAAGAAGTCAAATCGGGGCCGTCGCGCATCGACGTGTGGCGGCGACTCCACCTCTACATTGCGCTGAGAGAGGGCGAATCTTACACACGCGACCGCGTCGCGGACGGATTTTCCGCACAGCAGGCCTGCCCGCGAGCCCAATTCTTGACATTGCGTCCGGTGACCCAGCTATAACCTCATGGCGCAGGCGGACTTGCGCGACTACTCGATTGATCCGGACGACCCCTATAATCACCTGTGAGCCGGTCAGCGGAAACTCATGATTTGTCGATGCAAAGTGGCCGGGAAGCCATTCTGGCGTTGCCAGAGCGGGAGGCCCGGATCCGCAAGGTCGGTACAGAAATATTTGACCGGGCGCGCGGGGCGGAACCTCACCTTTTCTCTCACGACTGGTGGTCCAACTGGGTGATGAACTGGGCGACGGCCGAGCCGACTCGGCGGACGCAGTTGTTCCGGTTCGTGGACGTTTTTCCCTCGCTGAAGACCGATCGCGAGCTCGTCGAGCATCTGCTGGAGTACTTGGTCCGGGCACCGGCGCGAGAGAGCCGCCGTGCAGGGGATGGCCAGATGGGCCATGACGGTTCGCGGTCTGGCGGAGTGGAGCAGGCCCTGCCGCCGAGTTTGGCCAGGCTGCTGCGGGCCGCCAGCCACACCGATTTCGCCCGCTCGAAGCTGGCCGGCATCGTGCGCAGCCAGATGCACCGCATGGCCGAGCGATTCGTCGCCGGACAGAACGCCACCGAAGCCATCG
>JBJKSL010000213.1:0-6041 GCA_046704145.1 Phycisphaerae bacterium | reverse complement strand
CGCCGAGGAAGAGCAGCAGTAGAACCCGCCACCCTCGTCGGCGTTGTTCGCTGCCAGCGTGTTGTTGGAGACCGCCAGGGTGGAGGAGGAGCAGTAGATTCCGCCGCCCGAACTTGCGCCGTTCGCGCTGATCGCGTTGTTGGTGATGGTCAGGGAGGAACACGAAGAGCAATAGATCCCGCCGCCGTACCCACTTATGGCATTTCCGCTGATGGTGTTGTTGGAGATCGCCGAAGAGGAGGAACGACAGTAGATGCCGCCACCGTAGCCGAAAAAGAACCCGGTATTATTCCTGATCGTGTTATTGGTGATCGTGGGGGAGGAGGAGGAACAATAGATACCGCCACCGTTGCTTGCGTCGTTCTCGCCGATCGTGTTATCCGTAATCGTCGGGGCCGAACCAGAACAGTAGATTCCGCCGCCGGAGCCACGGCCCGCACTGTTGCCCGTTATGGTATTGCTGCTAATCGTCGGAGAGGAAGAATTATCACAGTAAACTCCGCCGCCGCCATAGTCTGTACTGTTGCCGCTGATGACGTTGGTGGAAATCGCTGGAGAGGATTGGTAGCAGTAGATTCCGCCACCGTAGTACGCGCTGTTGCCGCTTATTGTGTTGTCGGTAATCGTTGAGGAACAGTTGGACTCGCAGCAGATCCCGCCCCCGTAGTCCTCTGCGCTATTGCCGCTGATGGCGTTGTTCGTAATCGTTGGCGAGCAACCGTAGCTGCAGCCGATTCCGCCCCCATTCGCACGCGTGGAGTTCCCCGTTATGATGTTGTTGCTGATCGTTGGGGAGGAAGAATAGGTGCAGTAAATTCCGCCGCCGCCATTACTCGAGGTGTTCCCCGTTATGATGTTGTTGCTGATCGTTGGAGAGGAAGAGTTGCAGTAGATGCCGCCATAAGATGTGCCATTGCGTATGGTGAAGCCGTCTATACGCGTGGTGTTGGTTGCATCGTAGGGCGATGTGACCACGGTGCTGGCCGAGCCGCCGTCCAGGATGGTGGGGTTGGTGGTCCAATTGCGCTGGCCCAGGACCGTTTCGTTACCCATAAACCCGCCCTACAGTTCCACGCCATCCTTCAGCGTGATCCAATCGACATAGGTGCCGGCTGCCACCCAGACCTGGTCGCCCGATGCCGCCGCGTTCAGGCCCGCCCGCACGGTCAGCTTGGCGGCTGCCCAACTTGTGCCGCTATTGGTGTCGCTGCCGGATTTGGAAACATGGATCGTCGCCGCGAAAAGCGGATTTACCCAGGCCAAAGCAGTCATCACGGATGCAAAGGTCAGCACCTCGCGCGACAAGTCCCGCTTTTGCATGGCTATGTGTCTCCTTGGGGTGGTATTGATGACCTGTCTGCCCGCCGTGACCGCTCATGACAGGCAAATGTCGCAAAGCGCCCAGCACGCCGTGTGCCACATAAGTGCCGAGTTTCTGGCCTGCTATTCGGTGTGTGCGCAGGAGTGTTGGTTGAAATAAACCAGCTGCCGGTGAAATGAACCAAGTCTGGCCCAGGATGCCATCAGAGACGGGGTTATTCAATGGCGAACTCGGCGTGGTCCTCGCGAAGGTTCGCCCGGATCTTGCTGAGGGCACGGCGTTCGATCTGCCGGACGCGTTCTTTGGTCACGCCAAACATCTGCCCGATCTGATCCAGCGTCATGCTGCGACCGTTCTGACCGATGCCGTAGTGCCGTACAACGATGTCGCGCTCGCGCTCGTTGAGCAGCGACAGACCCTTGGCCACCAGGTGACGGGCAGCTTCCAGCAGGCCCTCCTGGGAAGACTCGCTTCGGTCCGGTGCCGCAGCGAGCATCTCGTCGACTCCGGTCACCAGTCGCGCCGACTGATAAAGCTGCTCGGGTACGGTGCGTGCATAATTCCGCATGACCGCCCACGAGGCGTAGGTGCTGAATTTGTAGCCGCGGGCGTAGTCGAACTTCTCCACCGCCCGCATCAGGGCCATATTGCCGTCGCTGACGATTTCGAAGAAGTGCGGCGATCGGCCCACGTGCCGCCGGGCAATGCTGACCACCAGCCGCAGGTTCGCCCTCAGAATGTCGTTCTTGGTCTGCTCGGCCCGGGCAAGCAGCGACTCAATCTCCTTGATCTGCTTGTCCGTGGCACTTAGCACGTCCAGACCCGCCCGCAGGCGAGCGGCCTTGTGCTTCAGATAGTTGTAGCGGCGGAAGATGTCGCGTTCCTGCTCGGGAGCCAACAGGGGATGACGATACAGCTCCTGCAGGTAGGGCGGCAGATCGCGAGGCGGATGCACTTGCCGAGACGGCGCTGCCGGACGCTCGCTGGCCCCCAGAATGGCCTCGTCCGCACCGGGCACGTCGAACTCAGCATTGTAGATGTAATCGATCTGCGTGGCCTTGATGGCTCGGGCGCGATACTCGAGCACGGCGGCTTTAACCGACTCTATCGTGCGGCCCAGACGCGCTGCCACCGACTTGGCCGACTCTCCAGCCTGTACGGCGTCGAAGATCTCACGAAGCTCGGCCCGGATGGCCGGCTGATCGTCCTGTCCAAACAGGGCCTGGTCGGGATGGGCCTGGTCCCACCGCCGTAGCGTATAACGGACCGTTTCCACCGCCCGGCCGGTCTCGGCGGCGATCAACTGTGAAAGCTCGTGCAGCCTGATCCGCTTCTCGGAAAGCACTTGCCGAGCACGTTCGACAATGCGCGTCTTCTCCGCAGCGGTCAGTTGTCGAAACGCTGCCCCACGCTGCACCATCGACAGGTTGCGGCTGACAAACCTGCGTACGCTGCGCTCCAGAAACGCCGTGCGAACAGTACCATCCGGATATCGCAGCTTTCGGCCGGCCAGCCCCCGTCGCCGCCACCGGCAGATGGTCTTCGTCGATACTTTCAAACGCGTGGAGAGTTCCTCGGTCGTCCAGCACACCGTGTGCATGGCCCCAACCGGCAGACTGGTGGCCGAACTCAGATCCTCCAGCAACTGCACCATGTCCTCGATCAGCGTGGTGCCACGCATCGATTTGTAGGGCTGATTGCTCTTGGGGCGATAGCCGGTCAGGTGATGACAGACGAAGTCGTAAGGATAATCCTTCTCGGCTTCCAGCAGGTCAATCAGATACTCGGCCGCCTCAAACTGGCGGATGCGCAGACGTACAGGAGACAGCTCCAACTGGTGAGCCAGTTCCGCCATCGGCTTGTGATGATATTGGGCCATGTGAGGCTCCGCGGGACTTCGGCTCTCGCCTTTCTCGTCCCTGCTCTGCCGTTGGGCGGGGTCCAAGTCTACCCAAGGTCGGCAGTGCCGCCACAAAATAACAGACCCGCACGGCCAGGCAGTAGGGGAGGCCCAGCCGCTCACCATCGCGGGAGAAAGTGCCTGGACGGCACGGGCGATGGTGCCTTTCCTCTGGTCTTATTATCGCGTGTAAAACCGTAAAGGTCAATAATCTCTTGAGTTAACCATTCTGGCCCCGCCGGTGACGGCATTAGGGCATGGTTGGGGCAGGAAAGGTGGTCCGCAGCGGTAACCTCAATTTAGGAATGAGGTTACCGCCTTGGTTGCGATGCCGCGGCACCGAGGACGCCGCCGGAGCCCATGGCCGGCTCTTTCATGCCTCTCAGGATTAGAGCATCTCACGGAAGCGCGTAGCGTTCGTAACTGCCGCAACTGCAGAGAGAGCGTTAGCTCACCAACTGCAACAAAAAGGTGAACGCCCTACTCTCCATCTGGGCCGGAAAGCAGGGGACCGTCCAAACGCAGCAGCCTGGACTCGCAGACCGTACGCACGAGATCGATTACGTTCTGAGCCTGCATTTTGCTCATGATCCTGGCTCGGTGGTTCTCCACCGTCTTGGTGCTGAGATTCAACTCGGCCGCGATCTGCTTGGTGGCGCAGCCTGCAAAGATCTTCTCGAGAACGTCGTGCTCGCGACTGCTTAACTGACGCATCCGGGAGTCGATGGCCTGCAGATAACGCATGTTGCGCAGACGACTGCGGTTCGTCTGGATCGCTCGCCACGTTGAGTCCAGCAACACCTGATCCGACGCAGGCTTGATCAGAAAGTCGAAGGCCCCGGCCTTCATGGCTTGAACGACCGTCTCAATCTCGCCGTAGGCAGTGTGAAAGATGATGGGCAGCAGAATGCCGCGTGATTTCAGCGTCTTCTGCAGTTCGAGTCCGCTCATGCCGGGCATACGCAGGTCGAGCAGCACGCAGCCATGGGAGTCGTGACGGGCTGCTTTGAGAAAGGCTGAAGCGTCCGGAAACCACATCACATCCAAGGAAACGGTTGCGAAAATGCGAACCATCTCAGCGCCGACCTTCTGGTCGTCGTCCACTACGTAAATGGTCGGCGGCGAAGCAAGACCCCCTTGGTCAGGATTCGATGCGATGCTCATTGTCCTCCCGCGCAGAAGAAGTCTCGGTATGCGGCTGTCCCTGATGACGGCGACTTATATATCGTCGAGCGCCACCCAAAGCCTTATGCAGGGACAGGGATTTTGTGATTACGGTGCCGAGAACACTCAACGGGGTAGGGGCTGACACTCATTGCGACACGGGAAAGCACGGCATCAGTGCAGGGTACGCCCGGCGTATCTTCATCCGATCCATGGGAAAGGCGAGGTTGTACCTCGAAGCAGACAGAAATAGTGCACGGCGATGATGGAACCAAGAACGATGACAACAAGGCCGCTGAACGCCGGCACCAACTGCAGCAACAGTCGTCGGCCACGGCCGGAGAGTTCGCCCTCCCGGCCGGCCTGCGACATGACCCGAGCGGCGTAGCGGCGGGAAGTCAGGGCCAGTGAGCCAATCAACATCAGCGTCAGGGCCAGGCCCAAACTGAAGATGGCGATGGCGTACAGGGCTCCGCCGATCACCTTCGCTCCAATCCCCAGCAGCATGATGATGGTCGCCGTTGGGCAGGGCACGATCCCGCCCGTTACCCCCAGCACAATCAACAGACGCAAAGACAACTCATCCTCAGCAGGGCGAACCGCAGCCAACGGCTCGTGGACGTGCGGATGAACGTGACCGTGCGGATGAACGTGACCGTGCGGATGTGCGTGCCCGTGAGAATGTGCGTGTGCGTGCGTATCTACGTGCTGATGGACATGATTCTCGTGCCCTATGTGCGGATGCGAGTGGGTGAACAGCTTGCGGAACCACGAGCGATCGTCGGGGCCGTGTTCGTGATGGTGATGATGATGACCGGCGATGCGGCCGCTGACTGCACGCCATGCCAAAGTCAGGCCCATCCCGGCGACCAGAGCACCCGCCAGCATCCCGAGCCACAACTGCAGCGTCGGGCCGAGCCGTGGGTGCGATTGCTGATAGATCCAGATGACCAGGCCAAGGATCACCACCAGCGCTGTGTGCGTGATAGAGACGACCACCGCCAGTACGGCAGCGTGCCAGTACGTGCCGCGCTGACTGATGAGGTAGGCGGCCACCACCGTCTTGGCGTGTCCAGGCATCAGTGCATGGGCCGCCCCCCAGAAGAACGCCGTGGCCGTAATCGCGAGAAACAGCATCAAACCCCATCGGCCGCGAAGCATGTCGATCATGGCTTGAGCCTGCTGTTGGTACTTGGTCTTCTGGAGCGGGTTATAGGCCGGGTCCAGGAAGTTGCTCGCATGCGTGGGCAGAAACGAATCGGAGCGAGGCTTGCCTTCAGCGATAGCGGGGGCCGAAGCAGGAGAGGAAGTCACCGCCGCAGAAGCCGTGGCCCGGCCAGCCGGCGAGGCGGTGACCACGACGAAGCGAACCGTAGCCTTACGCACGTTCGGCAGGTTCATGGGGTCGTACTGCTCGTAGCGGAAGGCCGCGTTGTCTTCCGAAACGAACGGCGGATGCGGGTCGAGAATTCTGCAGTAGGGGGGCTGCTCGCCACTCTCGGCCGGCTCGAGCAGAACCAGCTTGAGTCCGGAATGCGTCGAATAGGTCTTATCCTCGAAACTCAGCGCGTGCTCGCCCGCGGCGAGATTGTGATCGTAATGGGCCACGTAGCGGATGACTACGCGATAGGTCATGCCCATGGGGCCGAGCATGGG
>JBJKSL010000212.1:0-3410 GCA_046704145.1 Phycisphaerae bacterium | reverse complement strand
CGACAGACCCTGAATAGACTGCGAGCGCACCGACTCGATGTTCATCACGCCCAGCACGGCGTTTTCTACCGGCGAGGTGACCAGCGATTCGACCTGCTCGGGCGACAAGCCGGGCGATTCGGTCTGGATGACGGCCTGCGGCTGAACGAAATCAGGGAAGACGTCCAGCTTCGCGTGTTCTGCCGTGAACACACCGTAAACGATGAGCGCACAGGCCAGCACTAGTACCAGACCGCGAAGCCGAAGAGATGTTTCAACTATGGACTTGAGCATGGAACCTCAGGAAGGCAAGGGTGAAGGCGGGAGAAGGAAGGATGAGTAAAGATTCATCCTTCAGCCTTCATTATTCATCCTTTCTATTCTTCTTCCTCCCCGCCTCCGCCGGTTTGGAATTTCAGCTCTTGCGACAGCAACGATTGAGCCGCTTGAACGACCACGGACTCGCCAGCCTTGAGCGCTTCGCCCGGTACGAAGCATCCGCTCGGAGTGAGCTGCGCGTCCGGCAGTTCCCGTCGCGTGAAGCTTGCGTCGGCTGTCTTCACATAGGCCCAGATTGCACCGACATATCGCACGAGAGCCGCGGTCGGCACAGTCACACCGTCAATCGGCTTGCCGTCCAGCCTCAACTCCGCTTCTACAGGCAAGCCGGGCTGAATCGGCAGGTCGCCCGGCGAGAACGCAAGCACCAGCGTCCGGCCGCCGGTCAAGCTGTCGGCCGCTGCGGCTGGCGACACCACCTCGGCCGGCAAGGGCTTATCCTCGAATCCGTCGACCTTGACGATTGCGGAAACGACCGTCGGAGCCAACTGTCTTGTCGGCAGAGCAACGCGTGCGAAAAGCCGATCGTAGTTCGCCAAGCGCACGAGCGCCTGCCCGCTGTCGACAGCTTCGCCCGGCTGAGCCAGCACTTCGACGACCCGTCCAGACTTGGCAGCCTTGAGCGGCATGGCCTCTGCCCGATGCGATGCCTCGCCCAGCGAAGCCGACAGCACGTGCACGGTTTCCTGAGCCGCCTTCAGCCTGGCCTCGTCGCCCTTGACCTTGGCCTGGGCGTCCTGCAAGGCCTGATCCGAAACGATCTTGTTCTGAGCGTTGAGGCTTCGCTTGCTCTCCAGCGATGTTTTCGCCGCATCCAGCGAGGCCCGCGCTTCCTGCTCTTCTGCACGAGCGGTAGCCAGGCGAGCTTTCATATCCGCCTGTTCCACCGGACCGAAACGTGGAGCCACCCCGCCGATCTCGGCGTCGGCCTTGACTTGCTCCCCGAACCGCACCCATTCGCCGGATTTGCCCGCCACCAGCGTGCCCGCCATCGGAGCTCGAACAGTGAACGTGCCGGCCGGATTCTCCTGCACGGTTCCGAAGGCGACAACCGTGGGCTCGTGCTTTGCGGTCGCGGCCGGCTCGACCTTCAGGCCGATCTTGTCTTGAGTCTCCGGATCCATATGCACGACGACCGCACCGTTTTCGTCGCGTGAGACGGCCGGAACCTCCTCAGAGGCAGGCCGCGTGGTAGCCTCGGTGACCTCTCCTTCTGCCTCGCGTTGGCCGTTCTCCAACAGCATCCAGGCCGAAAAGCCGCCCACGCCGGCAAAAAGCACGGCACTAAGTACCCATGTTGTCAACTGTCTCATGTTCAGAGCCCCGTACGGGTAAAACGACGCTCGCTCGCGAGAGCCTCACTGCGTAAAAACATCACAACAAAAACGCCGCGAGAGCATGTCGTAAGAAATCCTGCGCAAACGTAACGATTTGCTCACCGAGGGGAATAGTGCCGGCCGCATCATTCGCAACCGTGCACCCGCCGACGACGACCACCCCCACTGCTACTGTCGCAGCCAGCAAAAGCCGACTCGACCGAGTATGTATACTGGTTTTGATGCGCATGCGTTCGTCTCGCTAGTTCATTTCGTTAATGTCGCCGGTTGAGTCTGCGACGAAGGCCGCGTCGCTGCAAAAGCGGTGGCAATAGGGCCGATGCGACCACCTATCGCCCGCTCTAGTTCGGCCAGTGCTGCAGCATAATCCCCCATGGCGCTCACATATCCTCGTCGCTGTGCGATCAGCGAGCTCTGAGCCTCGATCACTACGATGATGCCCTGCTCGCCAGCCTGATACAGACGCCGGGCGTTGTCGAGGCTCTTGGAGGCCTGCGGAAGCGCCTCCTGCCGATAGAATTTCAGTATTTCTCGAGCGTTTTCGAGCGCAATGAACGCTTGGTGTACCTCGTAGCTGATCTGGGTCAACAGGCCTGCGTATCGCTTGCGCTGCTGCTCCGCCTGGAACCACGCCTTGGCTATTTGTGCCTGGTTCTGATCCCACAGCGGCAAAGTGGCCTCCAAACTGGGGCCCAGGATGGCCTTGATTTCCTGCCGTTTCTCCAATGCGCGTTCACCGCGGGACTGGATTGTCGGAGCCGTTAGCTGCCCAGCGGCGATAGACTCGCGAGCTGTGTCGGCCAAAATCTTGCGGCCGGGAAGGGCACGGCCTTCCACTCGCTCGATATCGAATCCCAGCCCCAGGGCAGGAAAGACGTTCAGCCACGCCGCACTGATTTGCTTTTCGGCGGCATTCAGGCGGTCCTGAGCGGCACGTGCATCCAGTCGCTGGTCGCTCGCGAGTTGCTGAAGATGCTGCTCGTCCACTTTTATTTCGGGCTCGGGCAGGGAATCGCGTAAATCGACGTTCCGCATCGACTCAGGCAGATTGACGATGTTCCAGAACTTCGCCTCCGCCAGCCGCCGCTCTCGCTGCACCTGCAGCAGTTCCAGCCTGACGTTCAGTGTCTGGGTGCGAGCGAGGTTGACGTCGAGTTGACTTGCCTCCCCGGCCTGGAAACGCAGCTTGGCAAGGTCTTCGGACTGCTGGGCCAGTTTCAAATTCTCGCGGACGGTGGTTTCAGACTGCCGCAAGGTGAGCACGCGATAGGCATCCGTCCGCACGTCCGCCGCGAGGGTGACCGCCTGGCGAGCGATGTCCAGGATGGTGGCCTCCAACTCGGCCTTGGCAATCTTGCGGCGAACGGGGATCTGCCAGAGCTCGACGATGCTCTGGGCCATGCCGAACTCCACATCCGAGCGGCCGCCGCCGTCCGGGAAGCGCAGCAAGAGACTCGTGGTCGGATTGGCCGGCAGCGAAGCCTGCACTACCTCTGCCCGCGAAACGCCAATGTTGAAAAACTCCGCCTGCAGGCCGTAGTTGTAGGTCAAAGCGCAGGCCACTGCCTCATCAACCGAAAGGCCATCGGCCAACATCGCATCCACACGCTGCTGGACGACGGCCTCGTCTTCCTGCGGATTGTAGACGTCCGAACTGCCGGTGTGCTCGCGAGCCAGATCGGCCGCCTTGCGATAATCACCACCAGGCTTGACGGGCACACAGCCGGCGGCAAGCAGAGCCGTACTCCCCAGAAC
>JBJKSL010000211.1:0-9750 GCA_046704145.1 Phycisphaerae bacterium | reverse complement strand
CCTGACGGCGGAAAGAATGGCCCAAACGTAAATCAGAGTTGAAATCGATGACAGCCATAAACGCTCGCAACTCTATTGGATTACGTACCTTGCGTCACGGAACGCCGAAGTTAACCGGACAGTAGTGTACCGGTATATGTAAAATACGATTTCGATTCCGTGGAAATTCGATGCACCGACTGATTACCACGATTTTTCGGGAGGACAAATATGCGGGCAAGAGCCGAGTCGCGAAGTAGTTTTCCAATAAGCACCGTGCTGTTCGCGCTCCTCTGGTTGTCCGGCGGGAAACTGATGGGAGCGGCAGCCGACACCCTGCAGGCCTCAGAAAGCTTTTTGGCGGCCATTCGTTCAAGCCCGGGGTGTCCCGATTGCTGGAATGAGGCTACGATAACTCAATGCGCGTCTCTAGGTGATCCGTCCAACGGCTGGTCCGTGTGCCCGGTAGTCTCCCGACAAGAGCAAAAAGGTTATATTCTTATGCGAGAACTGGATGGTTCTTCTATCCCCGTGATGTTCTCTGCCAGTAGCCTTCCCGGTGCAGTGATTAAGGCATTGAACCCTCCTGAGAATGAAAGCGAAGCTAGTGCGCCGCCCAGACCGCCTGCCAACCTTTCAAAACTCCCTTTGGTTCGCACCTACCAGCGTGAAGATTCGAGAATCAAGGTCAATTCGCTCTCCTGTTGTGTGGCCTCGTTGTTCTGGCTGACTCAGCGGCAGTTCAGAGTGCCTTGCTTCTACTCGATAGATCTCTCTGTCCCGTTTATGACCTTTGATCCTGAATCGAAGCTCCTGGTTGCGCCTCAGCCGGAGACGGCTGGGGAACTAACGCAATACTGGGAACAAAGAGCACAGGTTTATAACGATTCATCTGTTCGAGAAACTGTCCCACTGCCCGCGAGTGCCCCCGCACCGCATGCTGCGATTGCCCGAACCAGGGATAACGTTGAACTGTTCGGCAAAATGGGGCCGATTATCAGGAATCAATTGAAGGCGGATCTTTCATTCCGAGCCCGGCAGCGCTTAATTGATGAAGAGTTTGATCTGGCAGGAACAGCCATGGAACCCTCAAGGAGGACTCAAGGCCAGATTGCTGGCTTGGTCGTCCAGACGTACCTAGAGGACCATCATTCATTGCAGGAAGGAATCTCAGCTTTCTCGCGTTCCCGAGGTTTGAAGCTCCGGGTTGCCTCGGGGCCGGTCTCAGCCTTGACGGCTGAGAAGGTCCCCTGCGTGGTAGAACTGGATGCCGAAACCGGACTCCTAATTGCCGGGCTGGAGCAGGCGCCCAATCCCGCGTGGGCACTGGTTGTCGTACCCGAGACCGTTGGCACGCAGAATCATCAACTGGGTACAAGTCTTCCAGTCGCGTCGGATTCTCATGCTCGCGCCCTGGCGATCACCAGATCAGTTAATGCTGCCGCTAAGGGCAGTCATCCAGCGAAGCAGACCCCGATTCGTGCGTCCTCTCGACCCGCCCTGTCGCCCGAGAGACAAAAGTGGCTCGCAGATCTGCGGCAGAGCATGAAGGCACAGAGGCAAGCTCGTGAGAACGAAGTGATCTGTTCAGATGACAACTGTGAGTTACCCGATGCACTGCTCGCAGGAGCCCATTGGATCCGGCTGAATGCGCTCGTATCTACCGATGCGTACTGGCTCGAGCAAAGAGATGCCATCGACGCACACTGAGCAGGAGGTGATCGCGAAATGCGTCCATACTTCCATACGATGATCTATTCATGTCTCGCTTGCTGTCTTGCTTCGCCGGTTTGTTGTCTAGCGTGGGGGCCCTACGCTCATTACGCTGCCGGAAGTCCCGTTGGTCTGGGGTCGCGAGTGAATGTGCCAGACTATTGGGGGGCTTCCTGGGAACTCCATGCGTGGCCTCCGAGTGGTGAAATCAAGGCCCTTTTTGCCTCGACCCATGGTTGCATGCGAATGGGCGTTACGAGTGGTGTACCAGAGACGCCCACAGAGTATGGTTTTGGCGAAGCCATCGCTGAATTCGATATGGAAGTATTGATCGGGAAAATGTCGCCGCAGACAAAGTCCCAGCAGAATTGCTCGATAATGTTGGATACGGTCAAGGACTTCTATTGCCACAATGTTTTGGATTTGCAGGGTCATTTTGACCTGTTCCCTGGTGCAAGCGAGGCACTAAGGCAAGGCGATCCTGCTGCAGGAGCAATACTCTGGGAGTACCATTCCTTGCTCGAGGAATACGTCGACTATGTACTTGTCGATACCTCGGGGGGTTCGTCGGGAACGATTAACGCCAATGGTGGAGCAATACAGGTTTCAATGGGGTCGACTGCACATGCAGGGCTTATGTCGCTAGCCCAAAAGTGTTTTCGCAAAAACCGATTTACTATTGATCTGAAACCAGCTGTTTCTGGTCAGTTGGAGCCGGGGCCGCTCCAATCGGCGACTTCAATCACCAACATGATAACAAGTCAGGCAAATGAACTCACCCCGAAAATCTTTACATCCACGCGATTCACCCAACTGCGATTGGCGCTGATTGCATACTACGGTGGGCCGCAAAATGCATACGAATTGGACGATCTCGTAGACAATATCGTGGAGGACTATTATGCGACTTACGTGCCTGCGGCCCAAGACGCTGCAGATGCTGTTCCGGATTCGATATGCACATCTCCGTAGGACGCAAGTAGGGAGTCCCTGTGCGACGTTCGTTTTCCGCTAAACTGAACTAAGTGCTTGATGATCGGAGGAGTTCAAATGCGTTATGGGCGTTACTGGCTTTCGATGATGGTTCTGGCGTGGGCAACGGCCTCCGCCAGCGGCGTGACGCTTTCGATGGTCACGGTGGGTAATCCGGGCAACGCCGGGGAACGATCGTGCATTGGTAAGATTTGTATCCGTGGGGCGGTAGCGTACACCTACCAGATGGGCAAGTACGAGGTGACCACTGCCCAATATACTGCATTCCTGAACGCGGTGGCCAAGACCGACACCTACGGCTTGTACAACCCTTACATGTGGAGCTTTCCGTACGCGGCTTGGGGCCCCTGCAAAATCCAGCGAAGCGGTGCGCCAGGCTCTTACAGCTACAGCGTCGCGGCGGACTACGCCAATCGGCCGGTGAATTTTGTCTCCTTCGGCGATGCGGCCCGTTTTGTGAACTGGCTGAGCAACGGCCAGCCCACCGGCGGTCAGACACTGGCCACCACGGAGGACGGTTCATACTACCTCAACGGTGCCACCGTGGCTGCCGAGTTGCAGGCCGTTACCCGCGAACCGGATGCACGCTTCGTCATCCCAACCGAGGACGAGTGGTACAAGGCCGCCTACCACAAGAACAACGGCATCACCGGCGATTACTGGGACTATCCGACGAGTTCGGACGTGGCTCCCGGCACCGCCGTGCCCGACACCGGAAACAACGCGTGCTACGGCTGGTCGGACACGATCTACTACCGCAAGGAGGTTGGCACCTACGTCAACTCTTCCAGTCCCTACGGCACCTTCGACCAGGGTGGGAATCTCGCGGAGTGGAACGAGTCGATCAACTTCCAAAACCGTGCCATTCGTGGTGGATCCTTCAACTTGGACACGTACTACATGCGGGCCGCAGTACAGAATTCGGTCTCACCTGACACGGAGGCCTTCGACCTTGGCCTGCGCGTGGTCGAACTGCCGGAGCCTGGGACGCTGTGGCTGCTCGGTTTCGTAGGATTCGTCGCCATCAAGCGGCGGCGAAATCGGTATTGATTAAGAGGCCATATCAAGATCCTGAAATCAGCCTGGCCATACCGGAAAGCCGTCGGTCCCACACTGTCACTTGTTGTCGGCCGGTTGAGAGCCGGGGTGATTCTTGCTCAGGCGGAAGTCGGCGTCCGTAAGCTTCACGTTGGTATCGACCTTGTTATAGCGATAACGCACGTCGAGCACGTCGCCGGGCAGGTAGAGGTCCGTGCCGGAGGGCAGCAGCGTCTTTGCGTCGATGTACAGATCCTGTCGCGTGTAGACCATGTCCGGCATCTTCGGGTGTTCGATCCGCAGGTAGTAGGCGGGGCGGTTGAACGGATCGAGGTTGACCACGCCCTCGTACTTGATGGTCATCACGCGTGCCATCTTGGGATCGTTGAACGGCAACAGCGTGCGCTTCATGAGCCGTGCGAGGCCGAAGTCGGTGATCGGGTTCTTCGATTTGCCGATCTTCACCGGGAACATCACATCCATCGCGCGCACCGTGGGCGGCAGGAACGGCAATGCTCCCTTACGCTCGCGAACCAGAAGCTTGTTATCGTTCTGCCCCTGGACGTAAACCGACTCGTAGTAGGGTGACGATTCCTCCAGCCAGGTGAACTTCACGCTGAAGGGATCCGCTCGGAACAGGGCCTGGATCTTTTCCATCGGCCCCATGTGTGGAGGCAGGCCGCCACGTTCCTGGCGGTAAAACACCAGGCTGTACTGCTTCATCTTGGAGACGCGTGCCTCGACTTCACGCAAAAAGCCCACCGGATCCGCCGCGATGCGTTCGCCTTCTTGCGCGTGACGCACCTGTGGAGTCTCCACTCGCGGCGGAGCCTTGACCATCGGTGCCGGCCCGGCGCACCCGCCTAGCAGGGCCAATCCACCAGCAGCAGCCAAGTGTAGTGCGACTGAACGAACGGATGGATTCGTCAATTTCATGAGAGAGTCTCGCGGGAAAGTATTCACGAAGAAACAGTGCACGCGTTGAGCCGCCACCGCCCAATAATACTCGGAGTACGTGTTTAGCGGCCACGACACGTTGGGCACTCTGGAACGCCAACGGCGTTGAATACCGTAGCCCAGGGTCGCGTAGTGCACCGTGGGTGACGGACAGGCCAGTATTTTCAAACCCTTTCACAGACACCCCGTTGCGCAACCATTTCAAGGTTGGGATTTTGTTTTGGGGGCCTGCTTCCCCATGGTGCGCTGCGCGACCCTGGGCTATGTTGTGGAACCGCGTTGCGGTTCACGCTAAACACGAACTACCCGCACGGGTATCACACTTCCCGGCCGACGGCGGCGGCAACAGCCTGTAGTTCCTTCATCATCTGGGCGAAGCCGGCCAAGTCAAGAGACTGAGCACCGTCGGTCAGCGCGTTCTGCGGATCGTTGTGTACCTCGACCATCAGCCCGTCCGCGCCGGCGGCGATGGAGGCCTTGGCCATGGGCGGAACCATGTAGGCGTGGCCGGTGCCGTGTGCCGGATCTACCACGATCGGCAGGTGGCTCTCACGCTTCACCGCCGGCACCGTGGCCAGCGGCAGCGTGTTACGAACGTGATCTTCATGGGTGCGAATGCCGCGCTCGCACAGAATCACGTTGGGGTTGCCGCTCTGAATGATGTATTCAGCCGCGAGCAGAAACTCGCTCAGCGTCGCACTCCAGCCGCGTTTGAGCAGTACGGGCTTGTCCGTCTTGCCGACCGCCATCAGCAGGTTGAAGTTGTGCATGTTGCGGGTGCCGATCTGCAGCACATCGGCGTACTTGGCGACAACCAGCACCTGGTCGATGCTCATGACCTCGGTGACGACGGGCAGGCCGGCGGCTTCACCCGCTTCGGCGAGCATCTCCAACGCTCGCTCGCCCATGCCCTGGAACTCGTACGGATTAGTCCGCGGTTTGAATGCTCCGCCGCGCAGGCAGGTCGCGCCGGCCTCTTTCACCGCGTGGGCGATCTCCATGAGCATCGAGCGGTTCTCGATGCTGCACGGGCCGGCCATCACCGCGATCTTCCTGCCGCCGATGGTGGCGTTCTGCGGCCCGCCCAGGCTGATGACCGAGGGTTCGGGATGCGTCTGGCGGCTGGCGATCTTGTAGGGGGCGAGAATGGGCACGACGCGATCGACGCCGGTACACGCTTCGAACTTCGAGCGGTCCTTGGCCCGATCGTCGCCAATGACCGCCACCACGGTTCGCTCGGTGCCGACGATCACGTGATCCTTCAAGCCCATTTCGCGGACCAGGTCCACCACGTGCTCGACCTCAGACTTGTCGCAACCTTCACGCATTACCACGATCATCGATGCATCTCCAAAGAAGCTATCAGCTCTCAGCTGTGAACTATCAGCCGTCCGCCCCCTTCCTTTGTACTCCATAGGGTGGGGGGCAAGTTCGCGATCAACAGATTTGCCAGCGACGCCAACCACCCTCCGCGCTCTCCTCGCTGCCACCGAAATCGGCGGCCAGATTGCTGGTGACGCGGTTGCACATGGCGTGAGCCCGATGCAACTGCACCTGGGTTTGGGAAACAAGCTGGTGCAGTTGGGCCATGCCCTTGCCGGTGGTTGGACAGTCGTGTGCGATCATAGTTCACTCCTCATCCTTCATCCTTCTGTCTTCATCCTTTTGCGATCATCTCCCGGCCGCCCATGTACGGCCGCAGAGCCTCAGGGATACGTATGTTGCCCTCGGGTGTCTGATGGATCTCCACGATGGGGATCAGAATCCGCGGGCTGGCGATCACCGTGTTGTTCAGCGTGTGACAGAAGCGCGTGTTGCGTTCCTTGTCGCGATACCGCAGCTTCAGCCGCCGTGCCTGGTACTCGTAGAATCGTGAGGCCGAGTGCGTTTCGCTGTAAGCCTTGCGCGACGGCATCCAGGTCTCAATGTCGAACTTCTGCACCTGGCCCTGGCCGAGATCGCCCGTGCATACGTTGACCACGCGGTAGGGCAGTTCGAGCTTGGCCAGCAGATCCTCGGAGTTCTGCAGAATCTCCTGGTGATGGGCGATGCTGGTGGCCTCATCGTTGCGGCAGACGATAACCTGCTCGACCTTGTCGAACAGGTGAATGCGGTACAGGCCGTACGTGTCTTTGCCGGCGGCTCCCGCCTCGCGACGGAAGCAGGTCGACAAGGCCACGAGCTTCTTCGGCAGATCGTCCTCGCCGAGGATCTCGTCCGAGTAAAAAGCCGTAAGCGGAACTTCGGCGGTGCCGACCAGGCTCATCTCGTCGCGCTCGCAACGGTAGGCCTGTTCCTCGCCGCCCGGGAAGTAGCCCGAGCCCACCATCATGGCGACGCGGACCAGCACCGGCACGGTCATGAACGTAAATCCGCGTTCGACCATCATGTCGATGGCCAGCCGCAGTACTGCCTGGTGCAGCAGAGCACCATCGCCTTTCAGCACGTAGTTTCGCGTGCCGGCCAGCTTCACGCCGCGATCGAGATCGAGCATATCCAGTTGGGTCATGAGCTTTACGTGGTCGAGCGGCTCAAAATCGAACTTGGGCAGCTCGCCGACGCGTCGCATCTCCACGTTTTCAGTGTCATCCTTGCCCAGCGGAACCTCCGGCGCCGCCGGCTGAGCCACTGTGAGCATGGCTGCGTCGAACTTCTCGCTGGCCTCGCGATGCTCGACCTCGAGCTCCTTCATTCGCGTCTTCAGTTCGGCCACATGAGCGACCAGCTTGTCCGCCTCAGGCTTGAGCTCTTCAGCCGTGCGGCCCTTGGCAAGCTGCTCCTGGAACCAGCGGCTCTTAGGATTCTTGTAGTGCGAAATCTGCGTGCTGGTCTCGTTCTGCTCGTGTTTGAGCTGATCGAGCTGCGTCTGCAGAGCCCGCCGGCGACTGTCCAACTCCAGCAGTGCGTCGATGTCGCAGGACATGCGCTTGGCGGTGGCCGCCTGCTTGAAACGCTCCGGATCCTGGCGAATGGCGTTGATGTCGATCATGATTTGTCCCATTTCTTGTGTGGGACCGGCTTCCAGCCGGTCGCTTGGACCGGCAAGATGCCGGTCCCACATAGAAGCCGATGCCGGCCCCACATAGAAGCCGACGCCGGTCCCATGTGCCGACGCCGGTCCCACATAGAGGCGCAACCAACAAAAAAACCCTGAGCCACCGTCCGGTGTGTCTCAGGGCATCGTTCACTCATCTGCAAGTCGAACTCTATGCCCGCGGACGCACCTCCCGGCTAAACCAGAACCACGAATAATAGCTGAACGTAGAGAGGGCGGCAACGCCGGCATAAGCGTTGTCGGAGGTGCTCAGGCTGTTCGTGCCAATGGCCATTCGACCTGCTCCAGCCCCGAACTTAGGGCACTTAACCATTCTGCCCATCAGGCCGCCTCAAGTCAAGGTGCTCCGAAATGATTGCGCGGCTGTCCACCAGGGCAAGCGAACAGCCGCGGCAATCCCCTCTGGCGTTCCGTCAGGATCGCGCAAACTCGTTGGCGCAGGCACGCAGTCGGCAATCAGGCCCCGAGCGATGGCCGGGAGTCCTCGATCCCGCTGCTGCAACGCCTCCTACATGTACATGCCACCGTTGACTGCAATCACCTGGCCGGTGATGTAGCTGGCCTTAGGCCCGGCCAGGAAACTGATGGCGGCGGCAACCTCTTCCGGCCGACCCAGCCGGCCCACCGGCGTCATGGTCTTTACCTGCTCGATCACGGGGGCCGGCACGTCGCGGGTCATGTCGGTCTCGATGTAACCAGGAGCCACGGCGTTGACGGTGATTCCCTTGCGGGCGACTTCTCTAGCCAGGGTCATGGTGAACGAGATCAGCCCACCCTTCGTGACGGCATAATTCGCCTGCCCGAAGTTGCCGGTTTGGCCGACGATCGAGGCGACGTTCACGATGCGTCCCCAGCCGGCCTCCACCATCTTGGGCAGGACCTCATGCGTCACGTTGAACGGCCCATTCAGATTCACGCCCAGCACCTCGTCCCACAGCATGCGGGTCATCTTCAGGAACGAGCGGTCGCGATTGATGCCGGCGTTGTTTACCAGCAGATGAATGGGACCGAAGTCGTGGGTGATCTCCTCGACCATGTCGTGAGCCTGCTCCTCCCTGGATACGTCGGCCTTGTAGGTCTTGGCCCGCACGCCCATGGAGTTCACGACCCCGGCGAGTTCGTCGGCGGCTCCGTTGGAGTTGTTGAAGTTGATGGCCACGTTGGCACCGGCTTCAGCCATGGCGAGTACGGTGGCACGGCCAATTCCGCGAGAGCCGCCAGTTACCAGACAAGTCTTTCCCTCGAGAGGTTTCATGTAGGCTGTTCCTCCGCAGTTGTGGGCGGCGCGGGCCGCTCAAGCACGAGTAGAGTTGACCATTAAAAGTGCTTCAAGCACGCTATCACGCTGTTCATCGCCTTCCAGCAGTCTGAAGGTCTCGAGCAGTCGGGCTTCCTGCACGGTCAAAGTGAATCGAGCCGATACGCAAACCGCGTCGCCGGCTGACTGCTCCGCCTGCAGACAATCCTCAATGCTCTCCAGCACGCTCAGCGGCAAACGCGGCAGAATTGCATGAATTCTGCTGATTACAGCCGTTCGCGGATTGTGTCGGTCTGCATGTGAAGAGTGCACCGCCATGCGTTCTTCCTCCTGTCTGCTGACCGCCTGGAAGCGCGAGGCTTTCTTACTTCGTTCCGAGATGCTCCGTACGGATGCTCGCCATCAAGCTGACCGCACTGCTTGGATGACGACTTCGAAAAGCCGAGCGGGCCCGATATCGGAACAAGGCCGATGGTAGTTGATCGTCCGCTCCGGCGGAATCGGTTCCGGACCGGTCGTTACCTCAGGGAAGAGCCTTATAACTGGCAGGGAATAGGACTGCGGCGCGCATAAAGATCAGCCCCACGTGACGCAGTACGTCACCTGGGGCTGACCCCTTTGGCGTGTTCTCCATCAGCGTCGATTAAGCGTCACTTATGCCGACGGGTGCCAACCGGCGTCGGCCCAGAGCTGTCCCGACACTGCTGAGTTGCCCACCATGAAGCAGATGGCGTCGGCGATTTCCTCCGTTCGGATC
>JBJKSL010000210.1:0-2825 GCA_046704145.1 Phycisphaerae bacterium | reverse complement strand
CGTCTTGGGCAACAACCCGTTTCTGGAACTGGTCGATTTGATCGTGGCGGAGACGACCTGCGACGGCAAGAAGAAGATGTTCGAACTGATGGCTGAGAAACGGCCGATGTACGTGCTCGAATTGCCGCAAAAGCCGGACTCGGCGGAGGCAAAAGTCTTCTGGGAGCATGAGATTCTGCGTTTCAAACGCGAACTGGAGAAACGCTTTGCGGTGCGCATCAGCGATGAACTGCTGCGCAAGGCGATCGTGGTCATGAACCGCGAGCGCAGTCTGCGGCGGCGGCTGGCGGAGGCGATGGCTTCGGATAATCCGCCGATTACCGGGCGGCAGTTGGCCAAGCTGCGCAGCAACGTGTCAGGCATCGCTTGTGATCTGCGGCAGTACAGTGAGATGCTCGAATGGTTGCGTAAGGCGGCGCCGGTCTGCCGGGCGAATCGCGCGCGGGTTCTGCTGACGGGTGTGCCCATCGCTCACGGGGCGGAGCGCGTGCTGGACATCATCGAAGACAACGGCGGGCTGGTGGTGTGCATGGAGAACTGCACGGGGCTCAAGCCGATCCTCGAGGATATCGACGAGCAGGTGGAGGAACCTCTGCCCGCGCTGGCCAGCAAGTATTTCCATACGGCCTGCGCGGTTATGACGCCCAATCATCGGCGGCTGGACATGCTGCGGGAACTGGTGCGGCAGTATCGCCCGCAGTGCGTGATCGATCTGGCGTGGCATGCGTGCCTTACTTACGACATTGAGGCGGTTGTTGTCCGCCAGATGGTTGAGGACGAGCTAGGCCTGCCGTACCTGCGAATAGAGACCGATTATTCGCCTGGTGATTCGGCGCGGCTGGCCCTGCGCGTGCAGGCCCTGTTCGAGACGGTGCGTGGACGACAGGCTTAAGCGTGTGCCCTCTTGTTGTAGCGGAAGTCAGCCTTACAAAAGGAGTGAGCGGAACGTGCTGACATGCGGCATTGATGCTGGTTCGCGCACGATCAAAATCGTGGTGATGGACGGCCGCGATCTCCGCGTGGTGGCTGCTGGCATGGCGGATCAGGGCGTGCAGCAGGATCGGCTGGCTCGCGAACTCTACGATCGACTGCTGCGCGAGAACGGCATCGAACCGCGGCGGGTCGTTGGCCGTATAGCCACCGGATATGGCCGAAATCTGGTGAGTTGCGCGGACAAGACGGTCACGGAGATTACCTGTCACGCGGTGGGCGTGCGTCACGTGTGCCCCGGAGTTCGCACGGTCATAGATATCGGCGGGCAGGACAGCAAGGTCATTCGGCTGGGTGCTGGCGGAGCGGTCGAGGACTTCGCCATGAACGACCGTTGTGCGGCGGGCACGGGCCGATTCCTGGAGGTAGTCGCAAAGCGGTTGGATTTGCGAATGCGAGATCTCGCCGAGGTCGCGGCGGGCAGTACGAGTCCTGCGGCGGTCAGCAGCATGTGCGTGGTGTTTGCGGAAACCGAAATCGTCGGTCTGTTGGCGGCGGGGGCGAAGACCGCGGACATTGTCGCCGGCGTACAGAAGTCTATCGCCGAGCGTATCGCGGTGATGGCGGGGCGACGCGTGCCGGCGCCGATAGCGTTCACCGGGGGCGTGGCCTGCGTGCCGGGCATGGATGGCGTGTTGGCAGAGGCGCTCGAGCAGCCGGTAAGCGTGGTGCCCGATCCGCAGATGACCGGGGCGCTGGGAGCGGCGATTGTAGCTGCTCGTGAGAGCGTGGGCAGGTCGGATGCTTGCATTGAAGTCGCAGTTGGTTGAGGCTCACGCCGCGCATAACAATACCGGATGGGTATGAGTTCCCTGATGTCGGATCTAAACTTCGAGAAACGCCGGCGGGTCATGCAACGCTCCATGAAGCTGGGGCACTGCATTTGTGATCCGAAGCTGAGTTGCCCGTGCGAGATGCTGCGCGAGCAGGACGTGTGCTTGTGCGCGGGCGAACGGGCGGAAGTGCGCAGCGGGCCGGTGAGGTTGACGCAACTCGTGGAAAAGACGGGCTGCGCTTCGAAGATCGACCAGGCAACGCTGCGACGCGTGCTTGGCGGGATCAGCATGCCAGCCGATCCGCGGGTGATCATCGGTGCGCCCGCGGGCGATGACGCCGGAGTGTTCGCATACCAGGCCGAAGCAAAAGGCTGCACACCTGAGGAAGGGTCCACCGCGTGGGTACAGACGGTGGATGTATTCTCGCCGTGTGTGGATGATCCGTATCTTTTCGGGCAGATCGCCGCCGCGAACTCCGTGAGTGACATATATGCGATGGGCGGCACGCCGATGACCGCGCTTTCGATCGTCGGCTTTCCCGCACGGGAGTTGCCGGACTCGATCATGCGCGGCATTTTGCGCGGCGGCGTGGACAAGATGGCCGAGGCGGGCGTGGCCATCATCGGCGGTCACAGTATCAATGATCGCGAGATCAAGGCGGGCTTTGCGGTCAC
Organism: Phycisphaerae bacterium; assembly: GCA_046704145.1. Taxonomy (GTDB): domain Bacteria; phylum Planctomycetota; class Phycisphaerae; order UBA1845; family PWPN01; genus JACQVT01. Next base: position 385 of record JBJKSL010000210.1, on the reverse strand, counting down.
GGGCCTCGTCGATCCCAGCCGTATCACGAGTAATGCGGGAGCCAGGCCGGGCGATGCGCTCGTGCTGACCAAGCCGATTGGTACGGGCATCCTGTCGTTTGCGGCGCAGATCGATCGCGCGCCGGCCGGGGCACTGGAAGCGATCGGGGCCTCGATGGCGGCACTGAATCGCGCGGCGGCCGAGGCGATGCGGCGTTTCGATGCTCACGCGTGCACGGACGTGACCGGCTTCGGGTTGATGGGACACCTGGCGGCCATGGCTGCGGCCAGCGGCGTTGATGTCGAAGTTGCCTTCGATGACGTGCCGCTGTTTGGGGGCGTGGTCGAGTGCGTGGCGGCTGGGATTGTGCCGGGAGCGGTTGAGCGCAATCGCGAATCTTCGCAG
>JBJKSL010000209.1:0-2852 GCA_046704145.1 Phycisphaerae bacterium | reverse complement strand
GCTCTGTTGGCGGTGGTGGCGGCGGGCTCGGCGGACCGGCAGGGCCTGGCCTCATGGCGAGGACGGCCAATCGGCGTTCGCTTAGCAGTTCACCGTTAGCGTAGAGCTGGAACCGATACTCGCCAGGGCTTGGGATGGTCAGGTTGCGGATACCGAAGTTGATCTCCGCCACCACGCGCGGGTCTGCGAACTGAATGGTGCCCTCCTGAGTGAAAAGCACCTGCGACTCGTCGTCAGAACTGACCAACGACAGGCGAATCTCGGTCTTGCCGCGTCCTTCTGTCAGGGCGACGTGCACGGCCAGCGAAGGATGAACCACCGGGAAGGTTCGGGCGGTAATCGTCGAGAAAGTGCCCAGCAAAGTGCATTTCTTGGTCGCGGGATCCTGGTGGATAGCGTCGCAAATCACCATGGCCAGCACGACCGGTCCCGGCGGTCCCATTTTCTGCTCTGACATGCGGCTGCTCCTTCTGGGACTATCCTACGCGGAGACGAGCCTTCTGTCATCTGCGCCTGGCGTGAGAAGGCACATGTTCAGAGCGGCCCCGTGGCTTCCCGATTCGGTGGGCACCGGGGTCACCGACCCCGGCTCCGACAAGATCAACCACAGACGCTCTGACAGGATCAATCGCTGACCCCCGGCTCTGACATCAATCTAGGTTGAGGAATTCCTTCATGTAATGGTCGTAGGTTTCGGCACTGCGCGGTTCGGCGAAATTCAGTCGCAATTCGTTGATCACCTTCGTGCCCATGGGGATCCATTCCCGCCAGCAGGTCTGGCAGATCTCAGCCCACACCCGCTCGCCAAGCGGCCCTTTGAACGGGCGTTCGGCCATCTTGGGTTTGACCTGGCCGCAGCGGCGACAGGTAATCGTCATGCCGGCCGGCTGCTGGCTCGTACCAGAGTCCGTCACGGCAGGCTCGGTGGCGGTCGCTTCAGCCTCAGCCGGCAGCGACATGCCGAGCGTCTTCATCAGAGCGACCATATCTCTCCGAGGCATCATGTCGCCCCGTGTGGTTGCGACCTCATGCCCTTTGGCCACCGTGTCTTTCGCCCCGTCGAGGTCGCCAGCCCCCTTCTGGGCCAGAGCCAACAGGTAGTACGCCCGCGAGTTCTGAGGGGCTAGCTCAAGCGACCGCTGCAGAGGCGGCACGGCGTCGCCGTAGAGTCCCATCTCCAGGTACGTCTTGCCCAAGCTGAGATGGCCGAGTTCGTTGTTCGGATCGGCCTCGGTCATCTTCTTGAACTGCGTGATTCGTGGATCGTCCATGGTGTTGGCCTCGATGTAGGGACCCTTCCGCCGTAAGTTTCGCCTTGCGACTATAGGTGTAAGGGAGCCGCCTTTTCAAGCTCGGGCGGCAACACTGGCGGTGTGGGCCGCTGCACCAGCAGAAGCAGTTGGCTGGTATCCGAACACGCGATCCACCGCCGCTTCAGCCGATCGCACGCAGTCGGGTACCCCTACGCCGCCAAATGCGTTACCCGCCACGGCCAGGCCCGGCCAGCGGACCAGCTTGGCCTCAATCTGCCGCACGTGGTCGAGATGGCCTACAGGATACTGCGGCATGGATGCCGGCCAACGGTAGGTGTCGACGAAACTCGGGTCGCCGCGCAGACCGGCCAACCGCCGCAGGTCGCTGAGGACGGCTTTGCGCAGAGTCTCGTCGTCCATTTCGTAGACGTGAGGCTGCATCGCCCCGCCTAGAAACGCTCGCACGAGCAACGTGCCTTCCGGTGCCCGGCCGGGGAACTTGATGCTGCTGAAGGTGGCGGCGATCATCGTCCGCCCTTCCACGACCGGCACGACGAAGCCAAAGCCTTCCGGTATGCGCTCGAACTGCCCGGCCTGAAAGGCCATGGTCATGGTCGCCGATGACGCATATCTGATCGCGGCCAGATCGTCGGCCAGGTCGTTGTCCACCTGCCGGATGAGGTTGGCTGATACGTAAGCCGGGCATGCCATAATTACTGCATCGCAAGCGTCGGTGCTGTCGTCCTCCATCTCGACGTACCACTTTTGTGCACCGCGCGTAATTTTGCGAGCGGCCGTCCCGGTACAAATCGCTCCGTCCGGCAGTCGCGAAGCCAACGCGTTGATCAGCGTGGTCAGGCCCTTGCGGAAGGACATGAACAGGCTATAGCGGGCACCGCTGTCGCTCCGCTCGGCAGCCGAGGCCGCCTTGCGCCCCTTCATCATGCCCCAGATGATGCTGCGATACTTGGCTTCCATCTCCAGGAAGCGCGGCATGGTCGTGCGGAGGCTGAGGTACTCCGGATCGGCGGTGTAAATGCCGCCCACCAACGGCTGAGCCACCCGATCGAGCGATTCCCGCCCGAAGCGGCGTCGCACGAAAGAGGCCAGGCTCTCGTCGCCGTCAGAGCCGTGGTCCTTGCGAGGCAACAGCAGGTCCAGGCCCATACGCATCTTGCCAGGCCAGGAAAACAGGCGACTGGTGACGAACGGCCAGATCCGTGAGGGCGCCAACAGCAGAAAGCCCTCCGGAATCGGGTGCATGCGACTATTACGGACTACGAAGGTCCGCCGGCAGGACGGGTTGGTGGGGATGAGCTCGCCGTCTATGCCCAGCCTTCGACAGAGTGCGAGAGCCCAGGGCTTCTGGGTAATAAAGGAGTCGGGCCCGCCCTCGATGAGGCAGTCATCGTGGATGCTGGTGATGATGGTGCCACCCAGCCGCGGCCGAGCCTCCTGCACGAGGACCTCGACCTGTTGGCCAAGCTTGCCGGCCACTTCAATCACGCGATGTGCGGCGGAAAGGCCTGTAACCCGCCCACCGATGACAATGACACGTTTGGGTGTATTCGCTGGCGTCTCAGACATTTCATAGACATG
>JBJKSL010000208.1:0-6695 GCA_046704145.1 Phycisphaerae bacterium | reverse complement strand
GCCTCGACCATGCCGGCGTATACCGCGTTTTCCTGCACGAGCCGGACCTTTCTGCCGCCTTCGGTGCCCCAGATCGGCTGCTTGTCGGTCATGGCCTTTCGCTTCTCGCGGTACTTGCGTTCGAGATCCTTGCGCGCAGACAGCGGCGTGTGTACAGAGTAGAAGGATAGGTAGGCCAGGAACGGCCGGCCGCGATTGGACTGCATGAAACGAACTGTCTCCGTGGCCAGCCGATCGGGCAGGTGTTCGCCTCGCGGCCCATCGGACAGATGCGGATTACTGTACGGCGAGAAGTACGTCTTGGGATGGCCCCACGAGCAGCCGCCCTCGTTGACGTCGAAGCCCTGGTTCTCGGGATAGAAGCCCTCAGGGCCCAGATGCCACTTGCCGGTGAAGAACGTGGCATAGCCGTCCGCCTTCAGGGCTTCGGCGAGGGTGACCTCATTGAGAGCCAGGCGGTCGGCATATGGCGCGGGCAGCAGCTTGGTGTTTCGCTTCCAGCGCTCCGGCTGGGCGGCGCCGATGTAATCGGTGATTCCGGTGCGAACCGGATACTTGCCAGTAAGAATGCTGGCACGGCTGGGGCTGCACACCGGACAGGCGGCGTAGGCGTCGGTAAAGCGCATGCCGCTGGCAGCCAGGCGATTGATATTGGGCGTATTGTAGAAGGTGTGCGGATTGTTGGCCCCGATGTCCATGTAGCCCAAGTCGTCGACCAGGATGAACAGGATGTTGGGCTTGCGCACAGCTTTGCTGGCTGGTTCGGCGGCCTGCACAGCCGAGGCACCGAGCAGCGCTAGTATCGTCCAGGTAAACGCACGCTTGATCATGGCTTGTCCTCCGGTGATTCCTTCGGAGTGGATTCTCCCCCAGCAGAGCCTCGCGCTCAAGCCTACACGTGCTTGCCAGTTTTAGTTTTGACTCGACGGCTACCACTAACCGCGATGCGCTATGATCCGACGAAGAAAGCGGCTTGCTGAGCACACAAGAACAGGTCTAACGCGCAAGGGAGAACGGCCGTGTCCAAAGATGTTTCGACAACCTCAACTAATTGGCCGGAGGGGCTGGCTGTCGGTCTTGTTGCCGGGCTAGCGGGTAGCTGGGCCATGACGCAGGTTCAATCGTTACTGTCGTCCGCCGTGAAACGCATACGGTCACATCAAGACCGAGACCAGCAGCCGAGCGAACAGTCAAGCGAACCGGCAACGGTTAAGCTGGCTCGCCGCTTGAGCGAGGTGGGTTTGCATCGTGAACTCGCCGAGGATTCGAAGGCCGTCGCCGGACAGATAGTGCACTACGGCTACGGCGGCATGGTGGGCAGCATCTACGGAGGCCTGGTGGAACTGCAGCCGGGCATCCGGCGCGGGATGGGCGTTCCTTACGGCGTCGCGCTGTGGTTGGTTGGCGACGAGACGGCGGTTCCCTTGCTCAAGCTTTCAGAAGCACCCTGGAAATTCCCAGTTTCGACCCATCTGTACGCTCTGGCATCACACATCGCTTATGGATTCACCACGGAGACCGTTCGACGGGGCCTGGTGGGCCTGCTCGATTGGGTCTCACGAACGCGCAGTCCCAGGGCCGGTGCACCCGGCCAGATCCGCCCTGAGCGGGTGCGCATCACGGCGCCGACCGGGTGAAGGGGAATTCACACGAGGAAATGATTGCATCCACGCATTTCTTGTGGCACATACGTTCCGCAGCGGGTAGTCTGTTGCCAGAATTGAAGCGCCGGCGGCTGGGCACGTCACGGAGCGGACTTGCCTGCACTCCGCCGCGCAAAAAGACGCACATCCGTAAACCTGCTCTATGTGACGGGAGCCAAGAGCGTGAATCGGCAGTGGAGACTCGGGAGTTTGATGTCAGCAATTGCTGTGTGCGTTGCACTTATTGGCGGCTGTGCGCCCGCCGCGCGGGTCAGCCTGGTGCAGCCGCAGTTGACCGGATTACAGCACAATCTGCAGTTGGAGTCAGACGAGGTTTACTGGGCTCGGAGCGGAGCCGTCAATCGCATGCTGGCGGAGTTCCCCCTGCCGGGGGCACGCACGGGGCGGCCGACATACCTGCTCTATCTGCGTTGGCCTGCAGGGGCCAAGTCGGCCAGCGCCACAGCGAAGGCCAGGAAAGACCGTCTTCGCGGATTCATGATTCAGACTCGCGGCACGTATGCAGGCCTGGTCCACGTTACCGAGGGGCAGATCACCGTGCGAGGGGCGTCGCAGTCGGCCGACGGGAAAAGGCGAATCCTGCTCGACCTGAAGTGCGAGGACGGCAGCGAGGTGGAAGGCGCGGTCACCGCAAGCCACGACGACTATTTCGTCTCCTATTTCGAGACTCATCGACGGCCCGCAGACGTGCAGGCACTGATCCAGGCACAATCGCAAACTGCGGCCACCAAGCCCAAGCCTTGAGCAGCTCGATGCCATTGGGCGGCCCAGTCGCGCAGTAAGTTATGGGACCATGGCGGCGAAACCCATAGGGCACCAAGTTATCGGACGCCGCCAATGCAGTACTGACCTGCCACATGCGCGAAAGCACGAGGAGAAGAGCCTGCCCGCAGATTGACTCACATAGAACAGATAGAACCAAAGACCGATTTGAAATCTCAAATTCTCAGATTTCATATTTACCCGAGCACTGTTCGAGGCAGAAGTCGTTACCCAAAGATGCCTTGGGTGTCGAGAGGAAAGTAAAACGGTAGTCCGGTTTACGGTTCTGAATCTGGTTTGTTGTTCATCTGCTCCATCCGCGTCAATCTGCGGGCAAGTTCTTGTCTTCCCGAAGCCTCAGGGTTCTGCGGTCCAAATCCCTCTCGCTTTTATAGGGCTAAGTCAACTCGGCCCGGTAATCATCCGTTAATTCCCGTGATGGGTGAATTCTGGCAATACCGAGACCTGCTGTATCAGCTCGTCCGGCGCGAGGTGGTGGTGCGCTACCGGCATTCCGTTCTAGGAGTGTCGTGGGCACTGCTTCAGCCGCTAGGCATGATGCTGTTGTTCACGTTCGTGTTCACACGGGCGGTTTCCGTCGGCGCCATCCGCGAGTTGGGCGTGCCGTACCCGCTGTGGGCGTACCTGGGCATTCTGCCGTGGACACTGTTCGCGATGGGTTTGACCGGCGCGCTGCAGAGCCTGGCCTCGCACCGCGACATGGTCACCAAGGTGTACTTCCCCCAGCAGATCCTGCCGACCGCTTCCATTGCCAGCGCGTTCTTTGACTTCTGCGTGGCCTCGCTGGTGCTGGTCGGGCTGGTGTTCTACTACCAGGCAACCAGCGACTGGCGTCTGCTGCTGAGTCCCTCCTTGATGTTGCTGCCGCTGGTCGTAGGCGTACAACTGCTGCTGATGCTGGGGATGGGGCTATGGCTGGCCTTGGCCAATCTGTGGTTTCGCGACGTGAAGTATCTGTTCGGCGTGGGCATCCAGATGTGGATGTTCCTGACCAACGTGCTGTATCCGCTGCCGAAGGACGGTTCGATCTTCATGCATTTGCTGGTCACGCTCAATCCGATGGTGCCGATCATTTCGGCCTATCGGCGGATCGTGATCGACGGCGGTGCGCCGGAGGTGGTGCCGTTCATCACCGCTGCGATAGTCGCCATCTTCCTGGTTGTTACCGGCTGGGCGGGCTATCAGCGGCTCGAAGGCAAGTTCGCGGAGAGAGTGTGAAGAGGAAGGGAGAACAGTGTCCCAGGTTCAGGAACAAGTCAGAATCGAAGACTTCGTGGATCCCGAGCATCCGCAGAGCTGGTCGCGTCAGATGATCGCTCTGTTGCGCGACGGGCATTATCTCGAAGCGTACGAAATCCTCGACGACAACATGCCGTTCGTGGACAACCAGTTGCGACCCTATGCCGAGGCCCTGGCCGGCAAAGCCAATCACTGGACGCGCACACACGAATGGATCGAGCGCTTCGTCCAGTCCGATCCGCCGCAGCGCGTGCTGGATCTGGGTTGCGCGGTTGGATGCCATGCCATCGAGTTCGCTCGCAAAGGGCACACCACCTGCGGAATCGATGTGCTGCCGCAAATGATCGATCGCGGCCGCGAACTGGTGACCGAGTTGGGGCTGGACGATCGCTGCCGGCTGGTGGCCGGCGATGTGCGTTACCTGGAGCGCTACTTCCCCGCGGAATACTTCGACGTAGCCGTCTCATGTGACACGTTCGAACATCTGGAAGACGACGCCGTCGTAGAGACGCTCGAAGGACTTAAACGCGTGTTGCGGCCGGGTGGAAGGATCATCGTGCAGACTTCTCCTGGACGGCACTACTACTGGTTCGAGCCCAACCGCTTGAAGCTGTTGGCCATGCTGGTACCGATGGCCTGGCTGCCAGACGCAGCGTTCACGGCTTACGTGCGTTGGCTCGAACGCTGGCCATTGCGGCGAATGCGACACGAGCACGTGCGCTTCTATCGCCATGAGTACGGACACATCAACTGCATGGACCCCGTACACCTGCGTAAGTTGCTGGAGCGGGCCGGCCTGGAGCACATACAGACATTCGCAGTCCACGCTCATCCGGGATTCAAGGACGAGGGTTGCCTGAAGCGGCCGTGGCTGAAACGCGTCTTCGGCCGCAAGAGCGTCGCCTGCCGCAACGTCTTCGGCATCGCGGAAACGAAGAGTTGAACCACTGAGGCACAGAGAAGATCGGTAGCCTGGAAAACAATGGGTTGTTAATGGCTCACAGCTTCTTCGAGGTCTTCCATGAGAGAGTGGCGATACGGTTTCGGGATTGACGAGCACCTTAGTCCGCGGTCGGCCGTGCGCGAGCATGCGGCCGAGGTGGCAGGCCACGGCGGCAGTTGCCGGCCAGTGGTGCGAGAGTTGTGCATTAGGCTTTACGGCCAAAAGGGCGAAATGAATCATGAGTGGCTCCTCGCCGATAGCCATTGAGATTGACGGCTTGTGGAAGCAGTTCCGCAAGGGCGGACACGAAGGTCTGCTCTGGGAGGCGGCCGTGCGCAGCGCGCGGCGTTTGCTATCGCGGCCCAGTGCGAACCGCAAGGACACGTTCTGGGCGCTGCAGGAGGTCAACCTGCACGTGCGGCGCGGCGAGGCCGTCGGCATCATCGGTCCGAATGGTGCCGGCAAGAGCACCATGCTCAAAGTTCTTTCGCGCGTGTTGCGGCCGGACCGCGGACACATCGCGGTGAACGGCCGATTGAGCGGGCTGATCGAAGTTGGTGCGGGCTTTCACGGCGACCTGTCCGGACGCGAGAACATCTTCGTCAACGGTGCGATCCTCGGCATGAGCCGTGCGGAGATCCGGCGCAAGTTCGACCGCATCGTCGACTTCGCGGGCATTGGCGACTTTCTGGACATGCCGGTTAAACGCTATTCGTCCGGCATGTACGTGCGGCTGGGCTTTTCCATCGCAGCGCACATGGAACCCGAGGTGCTGCTGGTCGACGAGGTGCTCAGCGTCGGCGACGTGTCCTTCAAAGCCAAGTGCATGGACGCCATGCGCAACTTCCTGCGACGCGGCACGAGCGTGCTGTTCGTTTCCCACAACTTGGCCCAGATCAAGCGTTTCTGTGATCGAGTGGTGCTGCTCGACCATGGGCAAGTGCGCTTGGAAGGCACGCCCGACGAAGCCATCGCCGATTACAGTCGGTTGGTGACGGACATGGAAGATGCAAACCCTGAGGGCATCGAAAACTCGCACATCGGCGGCAGGACAGAGCTCAAGGGACCGGCGCGCATCGCTGGCGTGCGCATCCTCAAGGGCGACGGCGCGCCGGCGCGTACGTTCGTATCCGGCGAACCGGTGCGGCTGGAGATCGACTACGAAGTCGACCCGTCTGCAGGGGAAATTGATGATCTGAACTTCGCCATTTCGGTACACATGTTCGGGGCGGGGCTGTTCTACCAGTTCGAATCACGGCGCGACGGACTGCGAACGGGCCGATGTGCAGGGCAAGGTAGGGTGGCGGTGAATTTGCCCAAACTTTCGCTGGGTGAGGGTGTCTATCAAGTGAGCGTGGCCCTTGCGGATGAGAAAGGGCTGCCGCAGCACGATTGGCACGATCGTGCATACCGCATCAGCGTGGTTGCTGACGGTGTGACCGACGGCCCGGTGCATCAGCCGCGGTCGTGGGAGATTGTGTCACAGTCCGACCAGCGCGAGGAGACCAGCACGGAGGAAGCGTATTCCCTCTCTTCGCGAGCACCCTTGGAACACGCCATCGGAGTGGAAGAATGACGCCCAGCCCCACAGTTAGTGTGATTATCCCCTGCCTCAACGCTGAAACTACTTTGGCCGAGGCCATCGACAGTGCGCTGAACCAGACGGTCGAGCCTCTGGAAGTCCTGGTGATCGACGACGGCAGTACCGACCGCAGCGTGGCGGTGGCGGCCTCGTTCGGCCCAAACGTACGGGTGCTGCAGAACACCATCGGCGGACCGGGGGCGGCGCGACGCATCGGCGTGGAGGCCGCCCGCGGCGAGTACATCGCTTTCGTGGATGCCGACGATCTGCTCGACACCACCAAGCATGAAAAGCAGCTGGCGGTGCTGGAGGCTGCCGATGTGCACACCCTCGTGCACACTGGTGCATCGATCTTCTGGTCCGATGACCGCCAGCCGCCGACCTTCCGCTCCGGCGGTGAGGAAGCGGTCGGCCGCTGTCTGCAGGTGGTCTTCGAGCGCAATCCGGTATGCGGTGCGTCGACCATGCTGCGACGCTCATTGAT
>JBJKSL010000207.1:0-9931 GCA_046704145.1 Phycisphaerae bacterium | reverse complement strand
CCGCCCATTCTGGCGGAACTCGAAGCCGCCGGCATTCGTCGCGAGGACATCAGTCTGCTGAATGCGCTGGGCACGCACCGACCGCAGACCCGCGAGGAACTCGAACGCATGCTCGGCCGCGAGGTGGTCGCGAACTACCGCTGTCTGCAGCACGACGGTAACGACGACGCCAATCTGGTGAAGGTCGGTACTACCAGCATCGGGCACGACGTGCGCGTAAACCGCCAGTACATGCAGGCCGACGTCCGCATACTCACCGGCTTCATCGAGCCGCACTTCTTTGCGGGTTTTTCGGGCGGGCCGAAGGGCGTTCTGCCCTCGATCGCCGGGGCGGAGAGCGTGCTGGACAATCACGGAGCGAAGATGATCGGCAGCCCCAAGGCGACCTTCGGCATCACGCACGGCAACCCCATCTGGGAGGAGATGCTCGAAGCCGCTCGCATGACCAACCCGACGTTCATCGTGAACGTGGCGCTCAATCGCGACAAGCAGATTACGCGTGTGTTTGCAGGCGAACTGCACGATGCCCATCAAGCGGGCTGCAAGTTTGTGGGGACCTGCTCGATGGTGCCGGTGCCGCAAGCGTTCGATATCGTGGTCACGAGCAACTCGGGCTATCCGCTCGACCTGAATCTGTATCAAGCGGTAAAGGGCATGTCTGCAGCGGCCCAGATCGTGAAGCCCGGCGGTGCGATCCTAGTCGCAGCCGAGTGCTGGGACGGCCTCCCCGATCACGGCCCCTTCGGCAAGCTACTGGCGCAGTTCAAAACGCCAGCGGAGGCCTTGGCCGCGATCAATTCGCCTGGCTTTGAGTCTGCCGATCAATGGCAGGTTCAGACCATGGCCACGTTGCGGCTCAAGGCCGAGATTTATGTACGCGCCGACGGCCTGACGAATGAGCAGATCACCGCCGCCATGCTCCAGCCCTGTCCGCGCATTGAGGACACAATAACGGCACTAGCCTCCCGGCATCCCACCGGCCAGCCGAGTATCTGCGTGCTGCCCGAAGGGCCGGTCACGATCGCGTACGTGAATTCGAAGTAGCCTTGTACAGGACGAACAGCACAATCGGCCACACCGGCAGGCTCCACCATGGCCACATGGCCTGCCACGAAGGCAGCGCAGAAGCAACTTTGATCGGCACCTGCAGTTCAGCTCGTTGTTGCCCGCTCTGTATGGTCAGCTTGATGTTCCATGCGCCCGCATGTGGCAGATGAAGATTAGCGGCCTGCAGCAATTGATTGGTGGCGGCAGCGTGGGAGGCGCGGGCCACAATCGCATGTCCGTGGCCATCTGGCGGCGAGGCCTTGAACGTTACGCTCGCATCCGCAACCGGAGAGAGCGTTGCGGTATCCTGCACCAGTACGCTTATGTCCACGATGCCGACACGAATCGGCGTAGGTGTGGTAAAGACGCTCACCTGCCAGGAGCCGACCTGCTTGGACATCTGCAGCCGACCGCCGTCGGCGCGAGCGACTAGAGGGAGAGCTACCACCGCGAGCAAGAGCAGGGTCCGGGGCGGAATCATCATCGTAAGACGACGGTGCATGAATCAACCTCCGTGGGCCATCATGCCCCTCATCTGCATAGGCTGAAACAGAATCCACACGCCAAGCACGAACAAGGCAACGACGATTACGGCCCAGGGTATAGCCACCAGCATCGCTCGTCCGAAGTTGCCCTGAATCTGCAGGCCGATGCGATAGGCGGCATACAATGACAACAGCACACCTGCATCAAGGCAAAGGATCTCCCAACGCAGCAGCCATCCCCCAGAGGCTGCCGACATCATCATGGACGAAGCCATGCCCGACGACATTGAGTGCGTAGCCCCCAGGAACTGCCAGGTTGCGGGGATGAGTGCGTCGGCGCTGGTGAAGAGGTGAAAGCTGTAGTGGGCTATCCACATCGCGGCACCAATGGGCAGCAGCGAATAAGCGAAGCGTGAGGCGATCTCAAGCAACGGAGAGTCGCTTTCAGCGAGCGATTGCGTGAGCCGTGCAGCCAGCCAGACGCAGAACAGCGGCAGCAGCACAAGAGCGAAGAGAAACGCGCCCGCCAGAGCGAAGGGCATCCAATCCGAACCGATCAGGCCTTCGACTCGATAGCGCACGGCCATCACCGGAGCGATCATGCCCATCGCATTAGCGAAAGCGGCAAAGACCAGCACCACTACCAGGGCCGCGATGTCAGGATGCTTGCGAAAGCGGCCGACGCCGGAGCGTTGTCGATCGAGCCACAGTTCTCGTCCGGGGATGGTGCCGAGGATCCCCACATTGTCGTACGGACAGGCGTGGATGCAGTCGAGGCAGAACGTACAGTCGAGGTTGCCGGCCTTGCGCGGCTGGAACAGGTGAAGCTCGCAACCGGGGATGCTCTCTCGGCCACGAATGCAGTCTTTGGTGCGGCAGGTCCGGCAGCGTCGTGGGTCGTGGACACGCACCTCCATCGGCGAGGTCAGCGACTGAACCATTTGAAACTGGCCCGCGGGGCAGAGGTACTTGCAGAAGGGCGCATCGCGAAACAAAGCGTCGATCGCAAAGGCGAAGACGAAGTAGGCCAAGGCGATCAATGCCGTCCACCATGGGCTGTCCCAAAGGCTTAACGCCTCATATGCCCAGAAGAACAGCACCACCAAAGCGACGGCCAGCCACTTGGTTCGCAGCCTTTGCGGCCAAGGCCGTCGCGGGCGAAGCAGGAGCTTGGCGAATTTGCGTGGCAGCATGAACGGACACGCCATGCAGAACAAGTTGCCGGCCACCAGCAGCCCGAGCACGATCAGGCCGCGCCAGTAGATCCAGGGCACTACGCCGGCAAGATTCAGCGGGGCAATCTGCGGGCCGGCGAGGCCGTCAAATATCACCAGTGCGGCAATCACGAGCAGCGGCACCTGCAGAACCAGTCTGGCGTGTCGCCAGCGAAGAAGCCGGCCGAAAAGCGGAACCTGCAGCAGGTTCAGCGCTTCCGGCTCGCGGGATGTACGCCGAGGTTGGGGGACCGGCGCCGAGTGCGGCGCGCTTTCCATCATGAGTTCGTAAGATACAACCAGTAGAGGTATTAGATACGCCAACGAACCTGGTATCCACATGATCGCGCCGGAGAAGGCCTGATCCTCCAACGGAGTGAGCTCGCTGATGCGCGGCATACGAGCGTAAGATGGATAGATCACGCTTGTAGAGAAGGTGAAGATGGCGGACAGCGCCGTGCCCTGGACGCCCGCGAGTACCAGGTAAGGCAATACTATCCAGCGGTTGCGCAGAGGAGCACTCGGGTAGGGCTGGAACACCGGCCACCAGAACAGCAGGCCACTGTAGAAGAAGCAGGCATGCTCGAGATCGTGCACGCTCTGAGACTCAAGCGACCACTCGTACAAAGCTGGCAAGTGCCACAGCCAGGTGAGGCCAACGAAGATCGTCCAGGCAGGCACCGGATGTGTGATGCCGCGGAAGAAGCCACGCACAACAGGTTGTCGTAGCAGCGGGCGTAGCCAGTAGCGGCGTACCTCCAGCGGCAGCCCCATAAGCAACGGCAGCAACGGCTGGCCCATCCAGATCAACAGCGGAGCAAGAAACATCAGCAGCACGTGCTGGACCATGTGCACGGACAGCAGAAAATACGCGAACGTGTCCAGCGGTGATTCGATCGCTAAGAATACGACACCCAGGCCACAGAAGAAGAACGCCGCCGCGACGCCGTTGAACCGAGCGGGCATGCGGTCGCGCATGAACAGCCAACCGCGGAGGTATATGGCTGCGATCAGCAGCAACATGCCGATTACCGCAGGGTCCAAGGACCACGAGCGGAGCACGGCGTTGAAGGTGGCGTTGGCGGAGGCTCCCATGATTCTGATCCGGCAGGGACGTCAGCGGATCTATCCTGGAAAGTGCGCAGGCTCACCTGCAGCGGGTTTGTCGGACGTGTGTAGTGTTCTCAGAAACGCCACGAGCGCTTCGACCTCCGAGGCTGAAAGCTGCCTGCCGTAGGCGGGCATCAGGCCGCCGCCCTGCACCACCTGCCGAACCAAGGCGTCGTAGTTCAGTCGAGTGGCGACGTCGGTCAGGTCGGGGCCGCGCTTGCCACCGCTGCCTTCAAGGGCATGGCAGTTGCGACACTGCTTGTTCTGGAAGCAGCAGGCGCCCTCCAATTCGGTTGGCGATCGTTTCTTGACCAGATCGACGGGCACGGCGCGGCTGCGCCAGGCATACATGTGCGGCGACCAGGGAGCGCGGTAGCCGTACCACGTCAGGGCTATGAACATGAACGCAATGACTACCACGGACAACACCGCCACCGGGCGGCGGTTCATGCGACGCTCTCCATAGGGGGCGGCCAGAGGCACCAGAACCAGGATGGCGATGGCCACGAGCGGGAAGATCAGCATGATCCACCAGTCCATGTACGGAGGGGCCAGGGCCTCCAAGGCGAAGATTGCCCGGTATTGCCAGTCGGGTCTGGGCTCCACGTGTACCCACGTCGGATCGGGAGGCTTGGCCGGCCCCTTGGGACCGAAGATCAGGGCTATGCAGAGGACCACCACAATCACGAGGGCTGAGAAGATCAAGTCCTTGTAGCCGGAGTTGGGGAAGAACGGTTCGCCATTCTTGAGCTGTTCCTCATACTCTTTGTGATAGGTGTCGGGGTCTACCGGTTTACTTTGTGAAGGCCTGGCGGAAATCCCGAGCCACAGCACGAGGTAAAGGTGCACGGTGATCAGGAGCAGGATCAGGCCGCTGATCACAAAGACATGAAGAACGAAGAAGCGGCTGAGCGTATCCCCGCCTATCATGGGCCCGCCGAGAACCAGGCGTACCAGCGCAGGGCCGATATAAGGCACTCTACCGGCCATGGCGATGCCGATGCCCACCGCCCAGTATGCATCCGAATCCCAGCGCAGGATCTGGCCCGTGAATACCATTCCCCAGGTAGAGAGTATGAGCCCTACACCGACCAGCCAAGTCAACTCACGAGGGTACTTGAAGGCTGCCATCAGAAAGACGCGGGACATGTGCACCATGACCATGATGGACATTACACCGGCACCCCAGTAGTGCACGGCTCGCAGCAGCCAGCCCAGCTTGACGTCCTCGTTCAGATAACGAAGCGTCTCCCAGGCGTTTTCGGTGGAGGGGACATATACGAGGGCTAGAGAGATACCGGTGGCGATCTGCAGGAAGAACAACGTGGCGTTGGCGCTGCCGAACACGTACCACCAGCCCAGGCCTCGCGGGACCGGGTGTGTAGCTAACGGCACCAGGGTCTTCCGAAAACCCAGGCGGCTCTCAAACCACCAGAACAGGCGGCTAGGGATGGTAATGAAACCGTTCTTCAGGTTCATAGCTCGAGGTGTCCGCCTCCTGCAGTGTCGGGAAATGCCCGAGGAACACGTGAAGGTGATGGTTAACGATCCGATGCTTCAGATGAAAGAGTCCTCGCGGAGGCGGGCCGGCTGCCCGACTCCCGTCCTCGTGATTGATGCCGCCATGGCACGGGCACATGAACAGGCCCGATTGCGGAAACCATGACACCGGGCAACCCAGATGCGTACAGTTAACGTTGAGGACCAGAAACTTCTGCTCGGCAAGGCGTCGTACGTATATAGCGATCTTGCCGGCCGCACCGTCCCAAGGTTGGCGGACCGGATTCATCAGGTTCACCAGCGTGGTATGGTGGACGCGAAAATCATCGATATTGCCGGCGTCGGCCCAGCCGTTTTGTTTGCCACGGAACATGGGCTCGCAGATATAGGCGAGCAGGCCCACGCCCACGACCAGACCTGAGGCAACCGTGGCCACGATGCCGGTGGTGAGGCCGATGGCTGTGCCGGCGCTGCGTGTCAGCACGCCAAGCAGCGAACGTCGGTCGATCAGCTCCTCTGAAGAAGGCTGTTCCTGCTCATCCTTCTTCTCGGACGCTTGATCGTTGGGATCGGGCTGGGACTCACTCATGATCCTGAAGTCTCCTTGGTCGACGCTCCGCTCTGCAGCATGCTGGCCTCAGGCCAGGACAGGATGTAGGCCAGGATGTCCGAGATGTCCTGCGAGGTCAGCGGTTGATGAGATGGCGACATTGCGCCCAATGCGCGATAGTCGGGCATGCCCAGATCGGGGCGCCCGATGATCATGGTTCTGCGGATCAGTTGATGGCTGGCCAAAGCCAGAAAGGCTGGCGATCTGAGGGCACCGGCGTCCTTGCCGCGCCCATCGCGACCGTGGCATCGGCCGCAGATGTGTTCGAACTTGGTTCGGCCGGCAGATGGGTCGCCGGGTACGCCCCCGCCCTGAGTGGTCGTCACCGCGTACGAGGGAATCGAAGCAGTATCCATGCCGGGCTTGCCCCACCACTGGCGTATCGCATGGGTCAGTTGCTCAATTTGTTCCTTGTTCATGGTTCCGCCCTTCTCCTCGGACCAGGCCGGCATCAAATGTCCAAACCGGCCGTTGGCCACCGTGTCGAAGAAGATGTCCTGCGGGATGATGGCAGCAAAGATGGGGTCATTGAGAATGGGAGCCGGCCCGAGGCGTCCATCTTCTCCATGGCAGCCTATGCAGAACTTGGAGAAGCTTATTTGCGGCGTCAGCGTCTCCTCGCGTTTCGGCTCTGGCACCGGCTCGACGAGCGGTCGCCGGCAGCCGGTCAGTGCGAGCGCCAGGACCATGAGGCCGCTGCAGGCGAACGAGCCGCGCGAGGCTCGCAAGGTGGATCTGAATAGCATCCGCTTTCTGGTCACGAACAATTTGTCCTTTCCCTCGATCCATCCGATGCAAGACGGTTCTTCCAGTTCCGGCACTTGCTGGCCCGGCTCAACTCACCTTCACGCTCTCCGATCGATGAATGACAAGAGAGGCAGTGATTCCGAAAGCGAATTGTGAGGCCACGAACCACCACCAATCCACGTGCTGATTCAGGACGGGGTTCAGGACCGACATGAACCCGTAGATAACGCCCGTCCACACCAGAGGGGCGATAAAGCTGCTCCAGAACCATTGCCACGAAGGCAGCATGGGCATCATGACGGCGAGGAGAAACCCGGTCCCCAGCGAGGCGAACGCATGAATGAACGATCCTACGATCAGCGCTTCCCAGCTGAACTGGTTCAATTCTTGAACGCTGGCTTTGTCGAGCTGTGGGAGGACCATGCCCGCGAGCAGATTGACCGGGTACCATATTGTTCGATTGCTGACCGCGCCGTAAAGCAGCGCGCACCCGGCCATGACCAGCCCTCCCACCAGGCCGCCCTTGAGTCCGGAGGAGTACGGATGACGATGGCTCGGAAAGACTTGGCGTTGTCCCGGCCGCACCTGGCGGCTGGGCAGGACCGGCCGCGGCCTTCTGTCGGGTGGGACCATCTCTTCCTGTTCCCGGCCGGCTCCCGGATAGAGCTGCGTAATCCAACCGGCCAGCCCGAAAACAGAAACAATTACGCCCAACCCGCAGAACAAATAGCTGGTCAGCAGACCGGCTCCGGTCAGAGCCAGGCCGGCAGCAAAAATGATCGGCCAGCCGGTGGGCCTGGGCATGTCCACCGCACCAGTGCCGGCATGTCCGGTTCGCGTTTCCTCCGGCTGGTCGTATGGTTGCTCGCTGTCGGGCACGCTGAGACTCCTTCACTTTCGGCCGATGATGTAGACCAGGATGAAAATAAACACCCACACGGTGTCCACCATGTGCCAATACCAGCTGACGACTTCCGCGCCGATGGAATGCTCCTTGGTGATGTGTCCACGCACGGTGGCACCGATGATGATGAGCATGGCGATCACGCCCACGGTAACGTGCAGGGCGTGAAAGCCGACCAGGGTGTAAAACGAACTGCCGAAAATATTCGTGGCGGGCAGCAAGCCCTTGTCCACAATGAGGTCCCACCATTCCTGGCCTGTGCCCCAGAGAAAGAACACCGCCAGAATGATGGTGATCCACATGCCCAGGTAGAACTGCCGCTTGTTGCCTTTTTTTAGCGCGCGCAATGCCCAATATATGGTTCCGCTGCTGGAAAGCAGGAAGACTGAATTGCGGATGATGGGCGGCAGGTCCAGCACTTCCTTGGGTGTCGGTCCGGTATTCGACTTTCCCAGGTAGAACGAGTATGTGACCAGCAGGGACATGAAGAAGACCGACTCGGACAGGATCAGCATCATCATGCCGACCTTGATCGGCGGCATGTGCGGTCCGGGAGCCGCCAACGCCTCACTCACGGCGGCAAACCCGCCGGAGGAGCCCGCTTGGGTGTTCGACGAATTGGATGATTCGTTGCTCATGTCGATTGTGTTGCCGCTAGCGGCGTCCAATGCCGCAATTCGAGACGCGCTACTCGCGTTTTGCTTTCCAGTCGGGCTCTTCGGGATGTTTCAGGTCCCACAGAGGCCGCCGACTACGGACGGTCGGGGTCGTCTCAAAGTCGTAACTGGCCGGTGGCGAAGTAGTCGACCATTCCAGCGTCCAGGCGTCCCATGGATCGTCGCCCGCCGGCTTGCCGTATTTCCATGAGATCATCAGATTGATGAAAAACAACGTAAACGACACCAGCAGAATGAAAGCGCCGACTGTGGATATCTGGTTCCAGATTGTCCAGCCGCTGCCCGGCTCGTATGTGTACACTCGCCGGGGCATTCCCAGGATGCCGGATATGTGCATGGGGAAGAAGGTCACGTTGAAGCCGATGAACATGGTCCAGAAGTGCCACTTGCCCAGGGCTTCGTTGAGCATGTGCCCGCTCATCTTGGGTATCCAGTAATAGAAGGCGGCCATGAAGGAGAACATGGTCCCGCCGAAGATCACGTAGTGAAAGTGAGCCACCACGAAGTAGCTGTCGGTGACCTGCCAGTCAATAGGCACCGAAGCAAGCATAATGCCGGTCAAGCCGCCCACGGTGAACGTGGCGATAAAGCCGCAGGCGAAGAGCATGGGGCTGTCGAAGCGGATGCGACCGCCATACATGGTGGCCAGCCAGTTGAAAATCTTGATCCCCGTGGGCACGGCAATAAGAAAGCTGGCCCCTGAGAAGAACGCATCCAGCCAGCGATTCATACCTACCGCGAACATGTGGTGGGCCCACACGCCCATGCTGATCACGGCAATGCCGACGGTTGCGGCGGCCACGGTCTCGTAGCCGAAGATGACCTTGCGTGAAAAGACGGGGATCACTTCCGACACAATGCCGAAAGCGGGCAAAGCGATGATGTACACTTCCGGATGGCCAAAGAACCAGAAAAGATGCTGCCATAACACTGGCCCGCCGCTGATGGCCGGATCGAAGAAGTGGGCCGACATCTGCCGATCCAGCAGCAGCATGATCTGAGCGGCGGACAGGGGCGGGAAGGCCAACAGAATAAGCACTGCCGTCCACAGCATCATCCAGACGAACAGCGGCACCTGGCCCATGGTCATGCCGGGACAGCGCAGCGAAACGATGGTGGTGATGAAATTGATTCCGGCCCCGATGGTGCCGATGCCGCTGATAAGCAGGCCGATGATCCAGTAATCCGTGCCCAGTCCGCGCGAGTACACATGGCTGGTCAGCGGAGCATATGCGAACCAGCCGACGGCCGGCGCACCTCCGGCAAAGTAGCTGAAATACAGCAGCAGCCCACCAAAAAGGAACAGCCAATAGCTGAAGGCGTTCAGGCGAGGAAAGGCCAGGTCCCGCGTACCAATCATGAGCGGCACGATGTAGGTGCCCAGCCCCAGGATCAGCGGCGTGATGACCAGGAAGATCATGGTCGTGCCGTGCATGGTGAACAACTGGTTGAAGCCGGGAGGAGAAATCAGCGATTCCTCAGGCGCCCATAGTTGAGCCCGAATCAAAAGCGCCTCGATGCCGCCGGCGATAAAGAAGCCGAGGCTCGTGAAGATGTACAGAATGCCCAGCTTCTTGTGATCCACGGTGGTCGCCCACGAGTGAAGCACTGAGAGACCGCCCCAGGGTCTTTCTGCA
>JBJKSL010000206.1:0-5602 GCA_046704145.1 Phycisphaerae bacterium | reverse complement strand
CTCTTGCCCTCCGCGAAGCCGCTACGGCGGAGCAGGGACGGCGGAGCAAGGTCTGTGGGCAGGCTCTTCGCAGTCGGCAGAGCCGTTGACGCTACTGAAAACGCGGGTGGGCAGGAATGCCGGGCCTCTTCGACGGCCGTTTGGAGGGTTCATTCGTACGAATGGCGCCTCCATTCGTACGAATGGGCGCATGGCTGGTGCAAATGGCGCCCCGCCACGTACGCGAGGGCCGCTACCTCGTACGAGAGGAGGGTGTCCTCGTACGTGAACGCGGCTGCCTCGGACGTGTGAGTGGCATTCTCGTACGTGAATGTGGCTGCCTCGTACGTGGGAACGCCTCCCACGCGCGCGAATGTGGCGTACACGTACGAGCCAACCGCCGAAAGATGATCGGAAACGGAATGGACGGGGAAGGGACAGCTTTGTTCTGACCGTCCAAGGCTTGGCCTGGGACCGAGCCGTGGCAGACAATCTCAGGATCGTGACGACGATTTGTGGACCCTGCTGAAGTCATTCTCAGCCTCAGCGGGTTCGTGGTGCATGGTTAAGGGAGAGCGAACTACGATGTGCTCGAACAGAAAACTGACGGCTATCTTGGCTTTCGCGGTGTGCGTGGCGTTGGGGTTGGAGGCAACCGCCCAGGTGGTCCGGCCGGTTGCGAGTCGGCCGGCCTCCGCGGCGCGTCTGGCGGCTTCGAGACGGGCAGCGGCTAGCCATGCGGCGACTCGACCGGCTGTAGCTCAGAATGCACGACAGCCAAAGCCCGGCGGTACAATTTCTGTCGATCAGGCCGAGCACGACTTCGGCCAGATCTGGACGGGCGGCAAGCTAGAGCATGCGTTCAAGATCACCAACACCGGCAAGGAGGAACTGAGCATCACGGGCGTGAAGCCCTCTTGCGGCTGCACGGTTGCGGGGAGCTATCCTCGGACTTTGGCCCCGGGTGCGACGGGCGAATTTCCATTTACCCTGACCACCACGACTATAAACGGGCCGTTCATTAAGCGAATCAGTGTCTTCTCCAGCGATCCGGCTAAGCCGGAGCTCACACTGACGCTCAAGGGCAAGGGCGTGCCGCAGATCGCCATCGAGCCGCGCGGGGTATACCTGCCGGGCGTCTTCGGCGACCAGGTTGAGACCAAGGTGGTGACCATCCAGAACAATCTGTCGACACCGCTGAGACTGGCCCTCGATCCCCTGGCTTCCAGCGGGCCGTGGAGCTTCGATCTGGCCGAGAAAGAGGCGGGCAAGAAATATGAACTCACCGTAAAGTTCAACCCTAGAGGTGTGCACGCAGGCTCCGTGCGGCAGACCGCTACGCTCCTGACCAACATCCAGGCGCAGCATGAGCTCCACGTGTTCGCATCGGCCATGGTCCGTGAGCGGATCGAGGCGGAGCCTTCCACGCTGACCATCTACGCTCCTGCATCGCAGCCGGCAAACGTGCAAGGCGCTGCGGTCGGCGCTGCCCAGAGTCAACCAGCACTGGCAGGAGCCCCGGCATCACAGCCGGCGGAATATGTGCGGACGATCCATCTGAGGAACTATGGCGAAAAGCCGGTCAAGGCGGTGGATGCATTTTGCGACGATCCTGCCCTGAAGGTGGATCTGAAGGAACAGACGGCGGGCAAGGCTTACTCGGTGGCTGTCTCCATACCGAGGGCCTGGACTCCTTCGGGCCACCCGGAGGTCATGATCAGGACAGACGACCCGGAGAAGCCGGTCATCCGCATCCCCGTGGTTAGTACTCAGTCGGCACAACCTTACAACCGCACGGCAAACCGCACGCGGCCGGCCGAGCAACTCGTTGGCAAGGAGGTCCCCGCGTTCGAGTTGACCTCCATGGACGGCAAGCCAGTGTCCAAACAGGACCTCGGTACGACGGCGGCGGTGGTGGACTTTTTTGCCCCCAACTGCCCGCACTGCAAGAAACAGATTCCTCGCGTGGAGGCCCTGCGCAAGTCATATGAAGCCAAGGGGGTGCGATTCTTGTTCGTAAGCGAGACGATGGGGCGGGCCCTGCCTGATGCCGATGTCGCCGCAGTCATGAAGCGACTGGGTGTGGACGCCAGCGTTGCAATCGACCACAACAACACCGTAGGCCGATCGTTCAGCGTGAGCAGCTTCCCCACCATGTTCGTGCTGAACAAGGCCGGCAAGATTGAGGCTGTCAACATCGGCGATCTGCGGGATTTGGAAACCAGACTTAAATCTCAACTGGACGGTATCTTGACCGGCAAGTCATCCGCGAGTTCAAAGACCGAAAAGGCCTCAACGGCTGCCCCTCAACAGCGACCGACGTAATGCTCGAAGCTGATGCGGCCAGCCGCGGCCTGATTTGGTTTTTGGTTCTGCGTCGTTGAGAAGGTTGAACGGAAGGGATAACAAACCGCACCAACCACCGACTGCGAATGACAGACTTTTCAAGGCGGCCTAGTTATCACCTTATCACCGGCCCAGCCCCGGCCGGCACACTCTGCCCGCCCGGCGGCAGCCTGGACGAGATCGTCTGGTGGATTTTGAGTATGGGGCCGCACTGCACGGTGCGCAAACCAGCCGTCCTCGCCAAGCGCATACAGGAACTGGCCACAGCGACTGCCGCTCTTTACGACTCACGCAAGCCTGATGCGCAGAACCTCAGCGTCGGCAAGCGACGGACTTCCGCCGCCGCCCGCCGCTGAGCTTCAATGGGGCCGCGTTCGTTTGAACGCGGAAACGTCGTGACCTGTCAGACAGACCACCATCCTGGGATTAGCTTCAATGGGGCCGCAACGGAATCGCGGAGTCGATGGAAGGTTCTCCTTCCCAGGTTGCATACTTCTAATCCCAGGAAGGAGGTCTGTCAATGGAGGAAACAATATTTTTGCAAATTGAATTTGCCCACGACTCTAAAGCGCAGTATATTGACACGCGGAGGAAGTTGCTCACCAACTCCCCCCGCGTGTTCTTTGATGACCGTCGGCACATGGACGCGGCGGCCTTGTGTAGATTCGCATTTGCCACGGTCATCATATCCATCAGTTTAGCAGCCGTCCAGCGTTCGCGGCCCGCTGGCCGACGGAGGTCCATTCGTGACCACTGACCAAAGTGCGCTTGCGCAAGCCTACGTTTTCACAGCGACACCTGCCGACAAATTGCCCTATTCGCCGGAGATGGCGGTTCTCGTGGAGGACTTCTCCAAACGTGTCGGGCGGTCCGCATCGCCACGTGAGTGCTGGCGAGACCTGCTGAAGTTGCGGAAGTGCGGGCAGTTACCCAGGCTTCGCTCATAGTCCGTCCCGGCTGCTGTAACTGGCAATCGAGGCCGTGCCCGTGTTCGGCCCCTGACTCTGCCAAGGGCCGAACCGGGCGGTCGCGGACGCCTATCCGTCTGCAAAACGCGCCGTTTTTTCTTGGCTGCTTTGACACAATGTAGTCACTGTGGCTCTTTATACTGCAGCCGATTGGTGCGACAGTATTGTGGTGACATGCGCTTCCGGGGCCGTGGCAGGGATGCTGGGCAGAACGAGGCGAGCCGAAGACCGAGGTTCCGGACGGCGGAGCGGGCCCATCGCTGGTGCTGGCTGCGGACGTGGCGTGATATGCAGATAGCCGAGCGGCGTGGTCGGCCGATCAACTCCTAACGCCCAACGGCTATGGATGCGGTGGCAGGCGAAGTTCGCTGCAAAATGAAGAGGATATCTCATGCCGAATGATCCTGAATTCAAGACAGCGTTTACCAGGTTGACCGGCTACGAGCCTATGCCCTGGCAGGAACGGCTGTACGAGCAGTTCATCAGTCCCGAGTTCTGGAACAGGAAACGCCTGCCCTCGATTTCGCTGCCCACGGGGCTTGGCAAAACGACGGTCATTCACATTTGGCTGCTGGCGTTGGCCAAGTCGTCGGAGCATGTGCCGCGGAGGCTCGTTTATGTGGTAAACCGCCGCACGATTGTCGACCAGGCTACGCGCGAGGCAGAGCAACTACGCAAGCGACTAGGTAATGTCGGCGAGGTCGCTGCGTGCCTGAAAAGCCTGTGTGCGATCGAAAACGATGAGCCGCTGGCCATCAGCACACTTCGTGGCCAATTCGCGGACAACGGCGACTGGTGCGCGGACCCTGCCCGGCCGGCCATCATCGTCGGCACGGTGGACATGATCGGCAGCCGACTGCTGTTCAGCGGCTATGGCCTCGGTATGAAGCGGCGGCCATTCCACGCCGGCCTGCTGGGGCAGGACACGTTGATTATCCACGACGAAACGCACCTGGAGCCGGCATTTCAGAAGCTGCTCGATGCAATCCAGGCCGAGCAGAGGCATTCGCGATTCCCGGACTTACGGCCGTTACACATCCTACCGTTGAGCGCCACCTCGCGCGACGGCAGTAGTGAACCTTTCGGCCTGGAGAAGGAGGACCTTGCCCACGAGATTGTCGCCAAGCGTATGAATGCTCCCAAGGGCCTGAAGGTGCACTCGGTAGCGGATGAAAGAAAAGTGGCTGAGCGCATCGCGGAGCAGGCCTTGCTGCATGAGGACAGCGGACAGAAGGTGCTCGTGTTCGTGCGCAAGGTCGAGGACGTAGGCAGTGTCCGCAAGCTGTTGGAAAAGAAGGTGGATCGCAAGCAGATCCAAGTGCTGACCGGCACGATGCGCGGTTACGAGCGCGAGGGACTCTTCAGGGCTTGTCCGGTTTTCAAACGTTTCTTGCCCGAACTGTCAGGATCATCAGAAAAAGAGCCGGCATCAGGCACGGTCTATCTCATCTGTACCTCCGCCGGCGAGGTTGGGGTCGATATTTCCGCCGATCACATGGTCTGCGATTTGACGCCGCTGGACAGCATGGCTCAGCGGCTCGGAAGGGTGAACCGTTACGGCGAGGGGAAAGCCCATATCGACGTGGTTTACGCACCTGCCCCAAAGGCTCCGGAACAATTTGAGAAGGCACGCACGCGCACGTTCGAACTGCTTCAGCAGTTGAGAAAGAAAGACGACTACTACGTTGCAAATCCTAAAGCACTTCGCGAGCTCATTGAGCCCCTCTCGGATGAACAAAGAGCCGCGGCTTTTGCGCCGCCCCCGGAAATCCTTCCGGCGACGGATATTCTCTTCGACGCCTGGGCATTGACGACCATTCGCGAAAAGCTGCCCGGTCGGCCGCATGTTGAGCCTTATCTGCACGGTATTGCCGACTGGGAGCCGGCCGAAACGCATGTTGCCTGGCGCAAGGAAGTGGAGATGATCACCGGCGAGTTGATTCAGCGCCACCCGCCGGCCGACCTGCTTGATGACTACCCGCTCAAGCCTCACGAACTGCTTCGCGATCGTAGCGATCGGGTGTTCAAGCAACTTGAGACACTCGCAAAACGACAAAAGGAGAAAGAGGCATGGCTAGTGGACGAGCGCGGAGCCGTTGAAGTTGTATCTTTAGAGGAAGTGACGGACAAGAATCACAAGGAACGGATCGAAGGCTGCACGATTCTGTTGTCTCCGAGTACTGGCGGGCTCGCTGGCGGCATGCTTGACGGATCTGTTTCGGCATCGAGCGATGGTTCGGAGGATGTTGCCGACCAATGGTTCGACGATACGCATCAGCAACGCCGCATCCGTATTTGGGCCAGGAACT
>JBJKSL010000205.1:0-4330 GCA_046704145.1 Phycisphaerae bacterium | reverse complement strand
TCATCATCGTCCTCCTCCAGTTGGATCGCCCGCGAGAGGCGGCCACAGTGCCAGAATGGGGGGGCAATTATGCTGTCCAGCGTCTCGCCTCGATCCGCCTGCCGCTATTCTGACACAGACCGAGAGACCCATCAAGGATAATTGCGACAATCCGCCCCCACCGCCCCGCCGTTTTCCTATGCTCTCATTAAGAACGCGCATACCCCCGCCCACAGGCCCCCTCGCGGGCTGACATAATTACTTCGCTGCAGACCGATAAAAGTGGCCACCGCTCAGAATCTTCCCACCCCAAACAAGCTTCTGCCGCGCGCAGAAGGGCGACACTTACATAGGCAACCGTTCGGACCTCTTCTCGCCGCGTCACCGCGTCGCCGCGTCATTTGCGTTGCGGGCAGAGTCCGCGCCAAGTAACTCGGCGCCTCTGTTGCGGCAAATCATCTTCTCGGCGCCAAGGCCGCATCACGTAATCCATGGCCAGGATGTACCTATGGCCCGCCTGTTGCCCGCGCGAGATACGCGTTAGACTATCCGATCATGCTCACCTCAATGCTTGTTCTCGCCGGCGTTCTTACGACAACCAGTGCCGCGGCCGTCGATCGCCCCAACGTGATTCTGATTGTGACCGACGATCAGGGCGGCTACGACTGCAGCATCTTGGGCAACCCCGTCATGAAGACGCCCAACATGGACCGGCTGGCCCAGAACGGCGCACACATGCGGGAGTTCTACGTATCGCCGGTATGCGCGCCCACGCGAGCGTGCCTGATGACCGGGCGGTACAACTATCGCACGCGAGTGGTCGACACCTTCGCCGGTCGGGCCATGATGGAGCCGCAGGAGGTCACCATCGCTGAAATAATGCGCGATGCCGGTTACGACACGGGCATCTTCGGCAAGTGGCATCTCGGCGACAACTACCCCATGCGGCCCATGGATCAGGGCTTCGCCGAGTCGCTCGTGCTGCGCGGCGGGGGCATCGGCCAGCCTTCCGATCCGCCCGGCGGCGAGGGCAAGTACACCGACCCCGTGCTCTTCCACAACGGCCAACGAGTTCAGACGCACGGCTACTGCACGGATGTGTACTTCGACGCCGCGACGCACTTCATCGAAAAGAACGTGGCCGCCAAACGCAACTTCTTTGCCTACATCGCAACCAACGCTCCGCACGCACCACTAAACGACGTGCCGCCCGAGCTCTACAAGAAATTCAAGCAGATCGACTTGCGGCCGCTGGTCGTGGGCAAGCTGGGGCCCAGGCAGATGGCTCAAGAAACCGACCGCCTCGCCCGCATCATGGCCATGGTGGCCAACATCGACGACAACATCGGCAGGTTCACACAACGACTCAAAACACTCGGCATTCTCGATAACACGCTGATTATTTTCCTGACCGACAACGGGCCCAACAGCCTGCGCTTCGTCGGCCCCCTCCGCGGCATGAAAACTCACGTGCACGAGGGCGGCGTGCGCACGGCCTTCTTCGCCCAGTGGCCAAACCACATCAAACCGGGCACCGTCTGCGACACCCTTGCCGCCCACATCGACGTGCTGCCTACCATCCTGGACGCATGCAAGGTAGCGGTGCCGGCTGGGCTGAAACTCGACGGCCGCAGCATCCTGCCGTTGTTGCTTGGAGAGAAAATCGAGTGGCCCGATCGCACGCTGTGTCTGCAGTCGCACCGCGGCGATGTGCCGTTGCTCTACCACCATTTTGTGGCCGTTGATTGGCCGTTCGCGTTGGTGAATGCGTCCGGCTTCGACGGTGGCAGCCGTGCGCACGAGCCCAACTTCGAGCTCTATAACCTAAAGGACGACCCTGGCGAGCAATCCAACCTCGCCGCCGTCCAGCCGGAGGTTGTTGACCGGCTTCGTCGCGCGTACGAGGCATGGTTCAAGGATGTCGGCTCCACTCGGCCGGACAATTACGCGCCGCCTCGCATTCAGATCGGCACGCCATATGAGAGTCCGACCACGCTCACACGCGAGGACTGGCGACGTCCCGACGAGAGCAGCGGCTACGGCAACCAAGGCGTGTGGCTGCTGCAGGTCGCCAAGTCAGGCAAATACGACCTCCGCATGCGCTGGCAGCCCGCGCATGAGGCCGGCACCATTCGCTTGAAGATTCAGGACGTGGACAGGTCGATGCCGATAGCGGCCGACGCGACTGAGTGCACATTTGAAGGCGTCCAACTGCAACCCGGCCCCGCAAACCTCAGCATCATCCTCACCTGCCAAACAACAAACACCGGCCCCTGGCAGGTAGATGTCATCGCCGGCTGAGAGCTTGCCTGCCTGCAGCGTTGATGTGCGTCTGTGCCCAGTTCAGACCCATTTCTTCTCTATGCCCTTTCTATTTCCGAAGCTATGGCCACCTACTCAATGGTCCCAGGCACGCACGGCTGCGCGCCAGAATATCGTCACGCGGGAGCAGAATAGAAGTCGTTTTAGATTCGGAGAGGATCTGGGATCTGCTGGGAACCTCTGGTAGGTTGACATTGCTCGGCTGACATGAATAATAGAAATAGTCTGTGGCCAGGCAACGAGGAGGAAAGATATGAACGGCCTCCGACTCACAATAACTGCTTGCGTCCTGGGTGCCGGTTGCCTCGGCGGCGTGACCACTTGTCTGGCCGTGCCCGAGACGTGGTTATGGCAGTCTGTAAATCCGCCGACACCTTATAGCGGTGCCTACGGCATCTCCGGGAACCGAGTCGTCGGCACTTACAGCTCAAATTCTGTCTATCACGGTTTTGTGAGTGACGGGACCTCGGTCACGATCCTTGACGCCCCTGGGGCTTCCCTTATTAGGGGATCGGGGACCCAGGCCTACGGTATCTCCGGCAACAGCGTAGTAGGTACATACACCGGCTGCCAGGGGGGAGGCGGTTTCTATTACGACGGAACGACGTGGGCGACACTCGATCCTGGACTCACACCCCTTGGCATTGACATGGATGCCGAAAGAATCGTCGGGCAAAAGGGTTCGCACGGTTTTCTCCTGGGATACTATGGCTGGGAGATTCTGGACTACCCTGGGGCAATCTCGACAGTTGCCAATGGCGTTTCCGGAAACAGGATCGTCGGAACCTACCGAGATGACAGCGGCTGGCACGGCTATCTCTGGGACGGAGTGGCCTGGACCTGCCTGGACTTTCCGGGCGCGCGAGACACGTGGGCATACGGCGTGGGCGACAACAATATTGTTGGTTCCTACGATGATCAACTGGGATACACCCACGGCTTTCTTTTCAATGGGACCTCCTGGACAACCTTGGATTACCCGGGGCCGCCTCCTGATCCTTTGGATCCCTCTGTACACTGGGAAACTGCTGCACGAGGAATCTCGGGCAACAATATCGTCATCAATGTTTCTGCGGGGTGGAACACGCCTTATATTCTCACGATGCCGGAGCCCGCGACCATCACGCTGCTGTCGCTCGGCCTCTTCGTCGCCCGGCGAAGATGATGGTATCAACATGGCCAATGGATGCCGATAGCGGCCGACGCGACTGAGTGCACATTTGAAGGCGTCCAACTGCAACCCGGCCCCGCAAACCTCAGCATCATCCGCACCTGCCAAACAACAACCACCGGCCCCTGGCAGGTAGATGTCATCGCCCGCTGAGAGCCTACGCAATCACTGAGGTGCTTTCGCTTGTCCCAAGATCCAAATTGGGCCGACGACGACTCTCACTTTCTCAAACTCGAGTTCGCCAAGATCGCGACGAATCGGCTTGAGCAAATCCGGCTCCTTGTCTGCTGGGCAATCGCCGTTCAGACGGTAAGCAACTCTGTGGTTGGATGAGTCACGCAGCTTTGCGACAGAGCCATCGATGAGAATGTCCGCAAGATACTCCGACAGGCCACGATCGGTGAGGTTGAATCTCCCAAGCAAACGAACCTCGGGAAAGCGGAAGAGCAGGAGCCAACGCGTGAAGGCTCCAGTCTTCGCATCGCGCGTAATGCCCTGACAGGCGATGTACTCACCACTCCCGCCAAACAAGTCCGAAACACTGCAGTGCAGAGGCAACTCAATGAGGATTCGGCCGGACGATGCGTCGACATAGTACAGATAGTCACTGTCAGGACGATAGAACTCCCACTCCTGCGTTGCGATTGCTACAAAATGGTTTTCATCAAGCGGCGCCACGCGTTTAAACGTGTCACGATTGAGAGTAACGGCATACGGAAACGGGAGGGTGGTGAACTGAAGACGAACACGAGCTTCAGTTACCCAAAGGCTGCTGGCCCGTCTCTGTTCCAACTCCGACTGCCATTGCTTCTCCTGGGGATCGACCCAGACGCATCCGACTCCAAAAGGCAATAAGAC
>JBJKSL010000204.1:0-6966 GCA_046704145.1 Phycisphaerae bacterium | reverse complement strand
GTAGCGGGCCGTCCACCTCCCTCTCGCTGAACACGACCTTCTGCATGGATTCACTGGGCTTGATCCACGGACCGCCGCAGCCGTTCCAGCCGGCGTCGTCGTTCATGTTTATCTCAAGGCCGAGGCGTTGTGCCTCAATTACGGCATGGGAGAACAGCTCTCGCCAGGTGGAGCCCATGAAATCCACCGGGCCGACGGGAGCACCCTGATCGACCTCCATAATCAGCACACCGCCGATGCCGGTGCGTTGCATGGCCTCGAGGTCGGCGGTGATGCCCTGCCTGGTGATGTTGCCGCTCAGCCAGAACCAGTAGACCCAGGGACGGGCGGCGGCGGGCGGTTGCTGGAAGCTGCGGGAGAGAGCTTCGGCACTCTGGGCCTTGGCCGAGGCGAGCAGAAGAAAGGCATTCAGGAAAATGCTGCCAACTCCGATAGCTACAACCTTCAGTGTGCTGAGCCTGTTCATCTGAATATCCCCTGTTTAGATGCTGCTGCCAGCGGAATACAGGTGAGCATAACCCGCGGGACTTTGCTTGTACACGGTTTGCGTCCAGCGACAACGTGGGAGCGAAATCGCGGGAACAGATTCCCGCACCAGCGTGGCGGCGGCTCTAATGCCACCAGCCTTGAAAGGCTGGGCTATTCTCATCCTGCGCCTACGGCACGCTGAACACGCACCTACGCTTGCCCATGCACCCAACGCTGTGCGGGTGGCTACTTGTCTCCGCGAGAACCGTTGGCCGGGACGGTTTTCCGCTTGCTGCGCTTGGACTTCAAGGCTGACAGCGTCTCCAGCACTTCTGCCGCGATCTGCTGGGCGGGCCGTTGGGTGTTTCGCCGAACGTGGTAGATGTAGCGGAGCAGAATGAGCTTGATGATCTGAATCTCCGCCAGGCCCAGGGAACGCAAGGCCTGCTGGAGCAGGTAGACGGCGCGCTCGGGGGTGGCCGCGTACATGGCCGCGTGTATGGTTTGGAGAATGGCGGTTTTCTGCTGGCGGCACTTGGGTCGCCAGTAGATGGAAAAGGCGGCGTACCACTCCGGGCCGAGCAGTTCGCCCTCGGGAGGCGGGGGCAGGCTGGCAGGATCGAGTTCTCCTTCGGTAGGAGGCTCACAGTCCACGGCGACTCCTTCCTGCCGGGGTTAGCCGGCGGTGCTGGCCCGTCGAAAACGTGCCACTGCGTACAGACAGGATGAAGTCGCAGCCCGCGAAAGGGGCTGAGCCGGTGGGACGGCCACCGAAGCCGCTGCAATTTATCTAGATCAGCTTTGGACGTGGGGCAAGGAGAGGTTTGCGGTTGGTGTGCCAGCTTTGGTGGCGCGGCGGCGGAAATTGGTCGGCTTCACCCGGTGGAGATGCGTCAACTGCTCCCGCGTTATGACTGCACGATGGCGTGCGGCACCGGGTTCACAGAACCCGGCTCTGAAAAAAGCGACGCCCGAATCCCTGGGAGTCGATCCCTGGGGATTCGGGCGTCGCGGTGTCGTCTTGGACTTGAACGGGGCGGAGTTCTGCGGCGATCTTCATGCGAGGCTGGCTTCCAGCCGGTCATTCGGACCGACAAGATGCCGGTCCCACACACGAAGAGTCAATGCGTCGCGGCGCCGCAGGCTGTGTCCTGTCCTGTTTACATGTGCGGGTGGCCGTGGCTGCCGGCTTCCTTCTTGTCTTCCTTGATCTCGCTGACGATGGCATCGGTGGTCAGCAGCAGGGCCGAGATGGAGGCGGCGTTCTGCAGGGCCACGCGCTCCACCTTGGTGGGCACGATGACGCCCATGCCGATCATGTCGCCGTACTCACCGGTCAGGGCGTTGAAGCCGAAGTTGCGGTCCTTGGCCTCCTGCACCTTCTGGCAGACGATGGAGCCGTCCAGGCCGCCGTTGGTGGAGATCTGCTTGATCGGAGCGGTCAAAGCCCGGCGGACGATGTCCACGCCGGTCTTCTGATCGCCGCGAACCTTCTTGGTCAGGTCGTCCAGCGCAGCCAGTGCCCGCAGCGGAGCAACGCCGCCACCCGGCAGGATGCCTTCTTCGACGGCCGCCCGGCAGGCGTGCATGGCGTCTTCGACCAGAGCCTTGCGTTCCTTCATCTCGACCTCGGTGGCGGCTCCGACGTTGATCTGAGCCACGCCGCCGGCCAGCTTGGCCAGACGCTCTTCGAGCTTCTCGCGGTCGTAGTCGCTGGTGGTGGCGTCGATCTCGTTCTTGATCTGCTGGATGCGGCCCTTGATAGCTTGCTGGGAGCCGGCACCCTCGATGATGGTGGTGTTGTCCTTGTCGATGGTGACCTTCTTGGCCTGGCCGAGGTCCTTGAGATCGATGGACTCGAGCGAGATGCCCAGGTCCTCGAAGATCGCACGGCCGCCGGTGAGGATCGCGATGTCATCAAGCATGGCCTTGCGACGATCGCCGAAGCCCGGTGCCTTGACCGCAGCCGCCTGCAGCGTGCCGCGGAGCTTGTTGACCACCAGGGTGGCCAGGGCTTCGCCTTCGAGGTCCTCGGCGATGATGAGCAACGGGCGACCGGACTTGGCCACCTTCTCCAGCAGCGGAATCAGGTCCTTGATGGCGCTGATCTTCTTCTCGTGGATGAGGATGTAGGGCTTCTCGAGCACCACTTCCATGGTCTCGTAGTTGTTGACGAAGTGCGGCGAGAGGTAGCCCTTGTCGAACTGCATGCCTTCGACCAACTCGACGGTGGTTTCCAGGCCTTTGCCCTCTTCGACGGTGATCACGCCGTCCTTGCCGACCTTTTCCATGGCTTCGGCGATCTTCTTGCCGATGTCGCCGTCCTGGTTGGCGGCACAGGTGCCCACCTGGGCGATCTGCTTGGTGTCCTTGACGGCGACGCTCATTTTCTTGAACTCGCCGATGATGGTGTCGACCGCCGCCTCGATGCCGCGCTTGAGCTGCATGGCGTCCGCGCCGGCGGCTACGTTCTTGAGCCCCTCGTCATAGATGGCTTCGGCGTACACCGTGGCCGTGGTCGTGCCGTCACCGGCAACGGTCGAGGTCTTGCTGGCGACCTCCTTGACCATCTGGGCGCCCATGTTCTCGTACGGGTCTTCCAGCTCGATCTCCTTGGCCACGGACACGCCGTCCTTGGTGACCGTCGGGGAGCCGAAGGACTTCTCCAGCACGACGTTGCGGCCGTTTGGGCCGAGGGTAACCTTGACCGCGCGGGCCAATTGCTTGACGCCACGACGAATGGCCTCACGGGCTTCCATATCGAATGCGATTTTCTTTGCTGCCATGAATCGGTGTCTCCAAAAGCTATGAGCTGTGAGCTATGAGCTTTGAGCTATAAACCTCGAATATCAGAGCGTGGTTTGTTGCTCGTTGAGGCGATACCTTTGAGGACAGGCCCACAACGAACTACAAACAACGAACTACAAACTCTCCTCACTCCACGACGGCCAGGATGTCGCCCTCGTCCATGATGAGGTACTCTTCGCCGTCCACCTTGATCTCTGTGCCGGCGTAGCTGGAGAAGAGAACCTGGTCGCCCTTCTTGACCTGCAGTGCGCTGCGTTTGCCGGAGTCCAGCAGTTTGCCGTCGCCCACGGCCTGGATGGTGCCGCGCTTGGGTTTTTCCTTGGCGGTGTCAGGCAGGACGATGCCGCCGGCGGTCTTGTCTTCCGCTTCAAGACGCTTGACGAGTACTTTCTCTCCCAGGGGACGAATCTTCAGCTTAGCCATTGCGGACTCCTTTTGGACCCAAATTCGCAATTGCGGCCGCCTGTAGCGGCTTGTACCCGGCTACCGGCCGGACCTTTCGGATGGAGTTTCACGCGCGGACCGCCCGGCGCGGAAAATCCCCGCCTCTGCAATGGCAAAGGTAATGCCAGAACGCGGCCAGACGCGAATAGAGTTCGTAAGTTGCAGGACTACCGGAACTTGCGGCTCAACTCGCCGAGAGGCACACGCCCGCGTCTGCGTCCGCTTCTGCCATAACGGGGCCTGCCGGGCTGTCGCCTGTCAGAATGGCATGCGCCTGGTGCGGGATAGCAGGATGCGGGACGCGGGGAGCGGTAATCCGGATATGGCGAGGTCCCTGGCTGACCTAAGCACAAACATAGCCAGAGGTTATACGCGTTCGCGTATCCTCGTGCGCGATCCAGGCGGCTCAGACTTTAGACGGGCGCCGGTCTAGTCGCGTCCCTGAAGCCTTTCGAGCGGGCATACAGCGGGGTGACGTCCTCGCCGGCGGCCAGCGACATGTACTTGCAGATCTCGGCCTTGGTCAGGTGCCGGCCGGGGGTGAAATCGAGTTCCTTCTTCTGGCCGGCTTGATGGCAGAGGTGGAAGAAGCGCTTGAACACGTCCGGGCCATACTTGACCCGGATCGCGCACTGAATCAGCAAGAGATCGTCCGTCATCTGGCCATTGGCCAGGAATTCGCGGGCGGCCTTGGTGAAGCGTTGGATGGTAGCAGCGCTGTCGCGAGCGGAAGGATAGTTGCCGAACAGGGCCGGCACGAAGTTGAAGATGGTCAGGGCCTGGGCGGAGGAATCATCCCACCAGCCGGGGAAGTGGGCCACGTAGAATTCGTGTGTCATCTCGTGGCACCAGTTGCCTTGCTCGCGGTGCATGATGCTGGCTCTGAAGAAGACTCCCGCGCCGTTTTGAAAGGCGGTTGCCCCCGGGCTCGGCCATTTGCGGTCCTCGATGATGTGGATGGCGAAAGGCGGCGGCGCCCAGCCCATGTAATCCTGGTAGTAGCGGCAAATTCGCTGGAAATCGGTACAGATCTGCTCCGGCGTAATGCGCGTGATGGCTCTGGGGGTAGCGCGGATGTCGAAGTTCGCGACTGGCTTGGAGTCGGCCGGTGATGACGCCGGCGTGCAGGCGGTCAGGATGGTTCCTCGCAGGTTGGGCGGCAGTTTCTCAACCGGCCCGCGGTACAGGATGAAGCAATCCAGATTGGTGACCATGTTGGGCTGCGAGCTGAGGATCTTGAACGTGTGGCGTCCCTTTTTCAGCAAGGGCAGTTCGACGGAACTGGTCTTGAAGAGGTCCCACCAGCCGGTGTCGGGCACGGGGACCGGAATGGGCTTGTCTGCCCGATCGTCGACAACCAAGTCCAGCGTGCGTTTGGGGTTTTCGACCCCGCCGTATCTGCGAAAGTGCTCGGAGGCGTAGGAATATCGCACCGCAAGCCGCAGGTCAGGGTATTCCCGGCTGATTGAAGCCATCCACTGGACGGCGTCGCCAGGTTGACGGCCCCAATACGCGGGGACCACGCGACCACCGCTGGCCCAGATGGTTTCGCCGGGATCTTTGCCGGCAGCACAGGTGAGCTTGCAGAACTCTGCTTCATCAATGCGGACAATCTGGGCGAACGCGTATGGCGATGCGGCGGCGGTCAGGAGCAGGATGGTCACGAATCTGCGGAGCATGGGCGGTCCCCCCGTTCGTTTTGATCGAATAGATGCACAGGAGCGCAGGTTTGTTCCCGCCATGTTCACCAGTAATACGCATTTACGTAAATGTGTGCGCGGCGGACTGCGCGTAAGTCTTTCCTTGACAGTGCCTGGGCCGCCGCGACGGGCACAAGTTATAAGTGCGCTTGGTATAACAGAGCATCGATCAACTCCTGCTGGTGTTCTTCTGCTACTGCCCCCACTTGAGTTTCTTGGTTAGCGTGTACCATCGCGGCTGGGTGGGGTTGTGCACCAGTTGGAACTGATAGTTGGAGCGGCCGACGGTCACGCGGTCGCCGATGGTCAGGGGCATGGGGACCTGGCCGTCAATGACCAGGGTGGTGCCCTGGTTGCACTGGCGGACAAGGACCTCGATGACTGATTCGCCGGCGACGACCAGCGGCCGATGGGTCAGCGAGTGCGGCGAGATCGGCGAGAGCACCATGGCATTGACGGTGGACTGCAGGATGGGGCCGCCGATGGACATATTGTGCGCGGTCGAACCCGACGGCGTCGAGATGACCAGGCCGTCGCAGCTGGCCTCGGTCAGGTTTTCGTGGTTGACGCAGATGGCCAACTCGATCATGCGGTACGGCGGGCCGGCGTGCACGACGCAATCGTTGAC
The DNA here is from genome assembly GCA_046704145.1 of Phycisphaerae bacterium. Lineage (GTDB taxonomy): Bacteria > Planctomycetota > Phycisphaerae > UBA1845 > PWPN01 > JACQVT01. The sequence continues at coordinate 918 of JBJKSL010000204.1, read as the reverse complement.
GGCGATCGAGCGGCGAATCTGTCCGCCGTTGTGGGTGATGGCGATCTCGATCATCATGCGATGGCTGACGATGGAGGGCTCGGTGAGCACGGCTTGCAGGTTGCGGTGTAGGTCCTCAACGCTGAACTCGGCGAGGTAGCCGAGCTTGCCGAAGTTCACGCCGACGATGGGGACATTCCGGTCGGCCATGGCTCGACCGACGGCGAGGATGCTGCCGTCGCCGCCGAGCACGATCGCGCGGTCGGGGCGTTCGTCGCAACAGGTCTCGACTTCGGTGACGATGCCGGTACCGATGACATCGGCCTGCTCGCGCACACAGGCGACGAGGTCCGCCAGCATAGCCTCGGCAGCGGGCTTGGCGGGATTACGCAGGATCACAACTCGGGGACGATGGGCCATAGTGCTTTCGAGTCGATCGGCGACAGCAAGCTGCCGCGGTCCTAACGGATGATGCGTCGGCGCTTCTCCATTACAATACGCCCCGCGAGCCGTGCTGCCAAGCGGCTCGCCCGTAATGCAGGCTGCACATCCCCTACCCCTTCCAAAGCGAAGGGATGGGGCACCCGTGGAAAGCTGTGAGCTTTGAGCCAGACAAGAGAGGGCTCGGTGGGTTCGGCGCTGCAGTTTGGGCGGAATGTGCGAAGCCGCAAGCGGCCAGAGAGCGAGAATTGAACGGGAGGATGCCATGTCGCACGCGGGATTCGAGGTCAACCTGGATTGCTGCCTCTGGGACCTCGCCGACGAGGGAATCGACACAGCTCTGGACCGGATCAAGGGTGAGACGGGGGCCACGGGCGTGGTGATCCCGCTGCAGTGCGGGGCGGTCGATCAACTGCGGCCGCACAGCGGCGTTGCGCGTCGGCGGTTCCGGTCGGCGGGCGGTGCCCAGTTTCAGCCTGATGCCGGGCGGTATACCGG
>JBJKSL010000203.1:0-3988 GCA_046704145.1 Phycisphaerae bacterium | reverse complement strand
AAACGATAGCGGAGACTTCCCTGTCTCCCGCTTTGACGGCACGCCCGCTTATCAGTTGGCCGTGGTAGCTGACGATGTCGCCATGGATGTGGACTGCGTCGTCCGCGGCGACGATCTGCTCGCCAGCACGCCGCGACAGATACTCTTGTACAAAGCCCTGGACTGCAGTACGGTGCCATTATATATTCACGTGCCGCTGGTCGTCGGCCTGGACGGCAAACGACTGGCCAAACGCCACGGCGAAAGCCGAATCGCCGAATTCCGCGCCATGGGTGTGCCCGCCGAACGCATCGTCGGCTGGGCCGCCTGGCGCAGCGGTCAGATCGAGGCACCGTGCGAGATGCTGGCCAGCGACCTCATCGGCCGCTTCGACCTCAACAAGCTGCCGCGCGAACGCTTGGTACTGACGCAAGAGGATCTGGACTGGCTGAGAGCCACCACGCCCACAGCCTAAAACCCACCGACTGGCTGCCGGTATCGCAAACGCACTAAGGTTGGATTCTCGACGCTATCGGCGACGCCAACGCGCCATCTGCCAGCGCACGTGCCGTTGCGACAGCCAGAGTGCGAGGATGATCGGGAAACCGGCACCAAGGGCGGCTCGCTCGAGTACGATGCGGTACATGGCGGGGTCAGTGTGGCGACCAGGACTCAGGCCGTAGATCATACCGGCGCCCGTTGCCACGGCATCCCAAAGCATGGCCGGAATCACAATCACCAGCCACAACCAACAGAATAGCACTGCCCATCGACGATGATTTCGCAAGCCGTGAGCAATGATGACTAACATCACTGAACTGGTAAAGTTCAAGGCGGTTACCGAAAGGATTGGAAGCAGCATTGGTCGAAACCAGAACAATGCACCCACATCCACAGCCGGCAGATGCGACCAGACTCGTATTGCGCCGACAGCGGGATAGTCCCATTGTCGAATGGTCGTAATAGCCGACCATGCACCTGCGAACACATAGCACGCCCACACCATGCCTCTAGGCCAGCGTTTGTGCGACGAGACCCGTGCAACGATGGCTGGCCGGGTTGACACACGTCTTAACTCTGTCCGTATGGCACTACCACATTCGGGACATCGGCCACTTGTGTTGCCGGTCAGGTTGTATCCGCAGCTCGCGCACGCGGGCCCATCGCACTCATCGTCAACGTCGTCCAGAGGTTTCCGTAGGAGCAACAAGCAGGATGCCACGATCAGCACGAGACAAGCCGGGACACCCACGAGCGACGGCACACCGAAACCGTAGGCTAGTATCGCATGGTTGTCATCGAGAATGTGGTTCGGAAAGGTCCATTGAATCGCCGTGCAGGCGCTAACCACTGTGAACAATCCGAGCACACCAACTGTGCGGTCTGTGGCCTCGCACACTCGTCGACACCGAGCCACCGACGCACACGCAGCACAAGCGACGCCCAGGATAGGTACGATATGGAGTACATAGAGCCGATCCGACTGCGCGCCGCAAACGGACAGACCGAACTCACTTCGATCACCAAACAGCCCGTGAGGACAGATTCTGTAAAGCGCTTCGAGTTGGTATCCGGCGCACACTGCAGCACAGATCAGGCCACACATCACCACCGAGCGCCGCAGCAGGCTGGCGTGCATCCACCAACGGCTTGGCTCGTTGTGGTCGCCAGCAGGGCCTCGCGCGCCGGTGGCTAAGGTAAGCCCCGCCAAGATGATTGCCGCGGTTTCGCTTGCACCTACCAGCATCGTGTCTTTCCTCAACGCATGAGGCTCGCCACCACATCACAGCTGCCGATCCAACCGGCGGTACATGATGGCCTCGGTGATGTGGTCGGGCAGGATGCGCGGTTCGCCGGCCAGATCGGCGATGGTGCGGGCCACGCGGAGGATCTTGTCGTGAGCCCGGGCGGAGAGGCCGAGTTCGGTGAGGGCCTGCTTGAGGATGCGCTCGCCGATATCGTCGATCTGACAGAATTTCCGCAGTTGTCGCGGGCCCATGCGGCCGTTGAGGGTGGTACTGTTTTCGCCGAAGCGCTGCTGCTGGATCTCACGCACGCGGACTACCTGCTCGCGGAGGCTGGCGCTGCTGCTGCCGTCGCGGGTGCTGCGCAGTTCGCGGAAGGGCACGGGCGGCACCTCGATGTGAATGTCGATGCGGTCGATGAGCGGACCGCTGATGCGAGACAGATATTTGTCAATCAGCGGCGGCGAGCACTTGCAGGGCTTGTTGGGGTCGGTGAAATAACCGCAGGGGCAAGGATTCATCGCCGCCACCAGCATGAAGTTCGCCGGGAAGCAAATGCTGGCATGAGCACGCGCGATAGTGACCACGCCATCCTCCAACGGCTGCCGCAACGTCTCCAGGATGCTCCGCGGAAACTCGGGGAACTCATCGAGGAACAGCAGACCGTGATGGGCGAGCGACACTTCGCCAGCCTTGGGCACACTACCGCCGCCGACCATGGCCGGCCCGCTGGCGGAGTGATGCGGCGAGCGTACCGGCCGCCGAGCCAAAAGCGGCGTGCCAGCCGACAACTCGCCGGAAACGGAGTAAATCCGCGTGGTTTCAAGCGATTCAGCCAGCGTGAGCGGCGGCAGAATCGTGGGCAGCCGCTTGCTGAGCATGGTCTTGCCCGTGCCAGGCGGGCCGATCAGCAACACATTGTGTGCCCCAGCGGCGGCGATGGTCAGAGCCCGCTTGGCCGACTCCTGCCCGCGGACCTCACTGAAATCAAGCTCGAAGTGCGAGGCTTGGGCGAAGACCTCGTTGATGTCGATGCAGGTTGGCTCCAGCGGCAGGCGATCCTGCAGAAAAGCCACCGCCTCCGCCAGCGTACCGATACCGATGACCTCAACCTCGTCGCACACGGCGGCTTCAGCGGCATTTTCCCGCGGCAGGATGAGCCCCGTCAGCCCCTTGTCGCGAGCCAGCATGGCCATGCTCAGGGCACCCTTGATCGGCCGCACCCGACCGTCCAACGCAAGTTCGCCCGCAATGAGATATTCGGATGCCCGCTCCGGCGTACCCTCACTGCCCGCAAAGATCATGCCCAGTGCGATAGGCAGATCGAACGCCGGCCCCTCCTTCTTGGTGTCCGCCGGTGCCAGATTAATGACTGTCTTGTACTTAGGCCAGTCGTAACCGCTATTGCGCAGCGCCGCCCGCACGCGTTCGAGGCTCTCTTTGACCGCGGCATCCGGCAACCCCACGATGGCTGCATTGGCGAACCCCCGCGAAGCCACATCCACCTCGACCTCGCAGCAGAAGGCCTCGATCCCTGCCAGTGCCATACTATGTAGACGTGATAGCATGGCGGGAATCTTACGAGCGTGCCGCAAGTTTGGCAAGTGTAAGGGTGCGTCGGGTCGCGGGGTGCTGGGTACGGACCAAACCCCGAGTAGTGCGTGAGGGCGAGGGGGCACGCTCCGCGAGTCGATGAGCAGTGGCATGGCGTTGCTGTTTGGCTTCGGTTGTAGGCATAATTCAGCGCGAGTGCTTCGCGGGCGGATCGCACTGGGTGCCGGAAGTGACGGGAATAACGTCATTTCCGCGCGGGGCGGGTTCGCGGAGGGGTGGTGCGGGCGTTGGGTTCGATTGGAAAAACTTTGTTTCGGCGGCGGAGATTGGCTGGTGGGCGTGCAGGGCGAGCAGTTGTTCAAGGCTGCGGTTGAAGAGGCGTTCGATACGGGCCTGATGGCGGAGAAGCAGACGGAAGTCGCTCGTTGGGGTTAGCGGGGCAGGGTGCGACGAGTTGTCGGGGGCGGCGGAAGGGTTTTCTGAAGCGGCTTGGCTCATGGCTTGGGTTTCGATGCGGTAGGCCTTGTTGAGGCGGCAGATGCAGGCGGCGATGGTTTCAACCACCAGCCGTTCGATCATGCCAGGGGAGGCAAGCTCGGCGATGAGATTTCGGCGGAGAGCGGCCAGTTCAGCGGCAGCGGCGGGGTCGTCCTGGGCGTCGAGTTGCGTCGCGACCAGGCCGTGCTTGAGTGCGTTCATGCGCGAGCGGG
>JBJKSL010000202.1:0-2964 GCA_046704145.1 Phycisphaerae bacterium | reverse complement strand
ATGCGACGCGAGAGCATCGGCCAACAGTTGCATATCGTGCTTTACGGTTGCGGAGTTCTGGTTGTCTTGTGGGCAGATGAGGACGGCGCCGGCTCGGGTGAGCAGTGCCGGGTCGCAGGCTGCCCGGCAAGTGGGCGCGTGCACTACGGCAACCTGATGGCTGACGACCAGTTCCCGCACGCTCAGTGGCAACTGTTCTGGCTCGCCGACGAGCAGGAGCGTGAAGCGGTCGTGTTCGGGCAACACAGATTGGTCGGCGAGTCGGGACAAAGGAGCTCCTCGAGAAGAAGCTGTCAGCTGTGAGCTATCAGCTCTCAGTTATCAGTTATCAGTTATCAGACCCGCGGGCTGCGCCCGCGGCTTTTGGGTCTACTGCCAAACCGTGGCCCCACCCGCAACGGGTGGGACCCGCGGGCTTTGCCCGCGGCTTTTGGCGCGCGGCGCTTTTCACGGGCAGCGAAAAACCGGGCGCTGACGAGACACAGTTACCTGCGGTTGGTTCGGACTATCAGGGTCAGGGCTTGAGAATGGAATCAGGGATTTCGACCTGCTGGCCGACGGTGATGCCAAGTTGGTCGAAAAGGCCGGCGGGGACCTCGAGGGCGAACTGTGCGGGCTCCACGGAGGAGTAGATGCGCGTCTCCAGCGGGGCCATGGTATAGGTCTTGACTATGCGGCCGTCGGCAGCGATGTAGGCGATGTCGAGCGGGGTTATGGTGTTGTACATCCAGAAGCTCAGGATTCGTTCGTCCGGAAATACAAACAGCATGCCGCGGTAGGTCTGGGAGGTTGCACTGCCTGCGGGGTTGTCGATGGGGGCCAGTTCATCGGCCGTGACCTGCATGAGGCCGTGTTCCGTTTCATCTGCGGTCAATGCCAACCAAACATCGAAGGGTTGATTGCCGATTTGGATAGTTGCTTTCTGCATCGCGCTGAGATCGTTGCGCACTTGGGGGAAGCTACCCGACTGGCCCGAACAACCGGCCAAGGTAAGGGTGGCCAGAAAGAAGGCGTAGGCCGATAACTGTTGCCACATGAGGTTCGAGTATAGAATACCCGCCCCGCGTCCGCAATGCGGCTGGTAGGCGCGGCGAGAGGATTTTGGCAGGGCAGCCGCCTTGCTGTGGACACGAAGGGACATGCTGGGTGTGATTATGCAACGACGATTGTCTTCCGCAGGTGTGTGTTTCGGTCTGTTGGTTGCGTGCGTGCTGGTGACGGCTTTGCCCCTGCAGGCCCAGTCTACCCATGCTGCGCCGGCCGATGTGGCGGCCGAGGGTGCTCATGCACAAGTTGGCGCGACCCAAAATGAGGCGGCCGGGCATAGCGAGCTCGCGATCGGTCCTGCCAAGGCTGCGGAGGGCCATGCCGGCGGCGAGGCCGTCCATCATGTGGCCCCTACCCTGCTGTCCACCCTGCCGTTCGTGATTTTGCTGCTGTGCATCGCGATTCTGCCGCTTATACCTTCGGTCGCTCATCACTGGCATCACAACTCGACCAAGCTGGTCGTCGCGTTGATTCTGGCGTGCGTTACCGGGGCTTACTACCTGTTACGAGGGACGGGATTTGGTCACGGCGAGGAGATGGCTGCGGCCGGCATGCCCAGTCTGTTGAAGGTTTTGCACGAGGCGGTGCTGGCAGACTACATCCCGTTTATGATGCTGCTGTTCAGTCTGTACACGATCTGCGGCGGTATTCAGTTGCGAGGCGACCTGAAGGCGACACCGCTGACCAATTGTGGCTTCCTGCTGACCGGGGCGCTGCTGGCCAGCATCGTCGGCACCACGGGTGCGAGCATGCTGCTGATTCGGCCGCTGCTGCAGACCAACAAGGAGCGGCATCACGTCAAGCACACGGTGATCTTCTTCATCTTCCTGGTCAGCAACATCGGCGGGTGCCTGTTGCCGATCGGCGATCCGCCGCTGTTCCTGGGTTACCTGAAAGGTGTGCCCTTCTTGTGGACGCTTCACTTGTGGAAAGAGTGGGGCTTTTGCGTGATCGTGTTGCTGGTGATCTATTTCATCTGGGACACGCGGGCCTACGCGACAGAAACGCCGGCCGAGCTTCGCTTGGATGCGACTCAGATCGAGCCGTTGCGCGTGAAAGGCACGCTGAATTTCGTCTGGCTGTTGGGCGTGGTGTTTGCGGTCGCTTTGATCGTGCCGGGCAAACCGTTCCCGGGCATCGGGTTCATCGTGCCACCGTTCCTGCGTGAAGCAGTCATGCTGATGCTGGTGGGCTTGGCCTGGGTGACCAGTTCGTCGCAGGTTCGCAAGGAGAACGAGTTTGACTTTGGGGCGATTATCGAGGTGGCGGTGCTGTTCATCGGCATCTTCATCACCATGCAGGCCCCGGTGGAAATCCTCAAGATCAAGGGGCCGGAGTTGCCGCTGACTACGCCGGCTCGGTTCTTCTGGGCAACGGGCAGCTTGTCGAGCTTCCTGGACAATGCCCCGACCTACGTGGTGTTCTTCTCGACGGCCAACGCACTGACCACGCACGGCGGTCCGGGCATCCTGCAGTTGGTGACCCAGGAGTTCATCCGCTTCGACTTGCTGGCGGCTATCTCGCTCGGTGCAGTGTTCATGGGTGCGAACACGTACATCGGCAATGGGCCGAACTTCATGGTCAAGAGCATTGCCGAGTCATCTGGCGTGAAGATGCCCAGCTTCTTCGGATACATGCTCTACAGCATCGGCATTCTGATACCACTGTTCGTGGTGGTGATGTTGCTGTTCCTGCTGTGACATGCGCAGCTATAGCCGGTACTGCGGGATGCTCATCAGCTCGCCGTCTTTCACGGCCGATCGATTGGCTACGATGCCGGCGATGGTCATGTTAAGAGCCTGGGCGATATCGACCAGTGGCTTGCGGTCCTGCAGGATGGCGGTGACGAACTCATCGGTGAGATATCCGTGCGAGCCACCATGGCCGCCTGGTGAGACCCCCGGCGGCAGAGGTGGA
>JBJKSL010000201.1:0-8192 GCA_046704145.1 Phycisphaerae bacterium | reverse complement strand
CCCCGGGAGAGGGGAGGGATTGGGGTTGCGAATGGCGACCTTATTTGCGACCAGCCCTACAAGGACTGGCCTAGAAGCCCGCCTGCGCCGGGAAACGCCGCTGAAGCGGCGTGCATGTCTGAACGCTAAACACGTACAGAGGGTCTTGAGATCGTTTGGCGTGCTCGTTACCCAGGGTGCGCTGCGCGACCCTGGGCTGTGTATTCAACGCCGTTGGCGTTACAGAGTGCCCAAGTATCGTGGCCGCTACGGCATTTGCCATTTTTTGTAGCGGTGAAGTGGCTGCATTTCTCGAGGTGTTCGGCCGGCTCTTGTGCTGTGCAAAGACTTGAATTGCCTGGCGTTCCGAGGGTGGCCCCGGCAATTTGAAGAGAGAGCGATCGGGATTGGGCCAGTGACCCAGGGGTTCCGCTACGGGCTTTGCCCTTCGCTGCACCCGTGGCTTTCAAAATTCACGCTGACATGCACTGCCACGTTTCACACGCCCTCTTCTTCTATCTCCTGTCTCCTGCCCTTCTGTCTCCCGTCTCCTCTCCTTTTCCCCCGCGACAGGAGGCCGTTCCTGGATTAGAATCAACCTCGACCGTGCCGAAGGGCCTGCCCGATGAGTGAGACGGCCGGCACGATCACCTCTCTCGACATCAAACGAGGCAAAGGCAGATGAGCACTATCACAAGTCCGCAGCCTGAGTTTCCAGAATCCACCGCAGTCTGTGAGGCGGTAGCCTGCGAGGCAGTTCAAGAGCAGCCTGTTGTTGCCAAGCCGGAGCCGCCGCGGCTGGTCAAGCATGAGCGGTTGGCCTCGCTGGATGCGTTTCGCGGATTCGACATGTTCTGGATCGTCGGCGGCGGGGCCGTGGTGCTAGCCTTGGCCAAGTACACGGGCTGGGGCTGGCTGCAGTGGTTGAGCGGTCAGTTAGAGCATCCGCTGTGGAACGGCTTCGCCTTTTACGACCTGATCTTCCCGACGTTCCTGTTTATCTCGGGCGTGACCATGCCGTTCTCGCTGATCAAGCGGCTGGAGGCGGGCGACGAACGAGGGGAACTGTACCTGCGTGTATTGCGGCGGGTGGTCCTGCTGGTAGTGCTGGGCATCATATACAACGGGTTCCTCAAGTTTGATTGGGCAAACACGCGTTATCCCAGCGTGCTCGGGCGGATCGGCCTGGCGTACGGCGGTGCGGCGTTGATCGTCATGCAGATGTGCGCCAAGCCGGGGCGGGTGAATCGCGTCCCGCTGCCGGTCAAGTTGTTCTTGTGCTTTGTGGCGTTGCTGTTGGGCTACTGGGCGATGCTGGTGCTCATACCGGTGCCGGGTGTTGGCCGTGGAGCGCAGACGCTCACTATCGACGGCTGGCTGGGCGGGTATATCGATCGCCATCTGATACCGGGCAAGCTGTATCGAGGCGTGCACGATCCTGAGGGCTTGGTGGGGACGATACCGGCGGTCGCTACCGCACTGTTGGGCGTGATGACGGGCTTCTGGCTGCGATGGGGAACGTCACACAGTTCCGATGTAAAGCCGAGCGGGCTGGCGATGTTCGGCAGAGGCTTGGGCAAGACGCTGGTGATGGCGGCGGTCGGCGCAGGGTGCCTAAAGCTCGGGCGGATGTGGGATCCGCTGTTCCCGATCAACAAGAACATGTGGTCGAGTTCGTTCGTGCTCTATGCCGGCGGCTGGAGTTTGATCTTCCTGTCGATATTCTACTTCGTGATCGACGTGCTGAAGCTGCGGCGGTGGGCGTTCTTCTTCACGGTCATCGGCATGAACCCCATCACCATCTATCTGGCCGTCCGCTTCATCAGCTTCAAGTACACGGCCGACGCTTTGTTTGGCGGGGCTTTGAAGCACGCGAGCGAAGCCTCGCAGCCGGTGTTGGCGGCGATAGCGGTGCTGGGGGTGGATTGGCTGTTCCTGTACTTCCTGTATCGCAAGAAGGTGTTCGTGAGGGTTTGATGCCCGTACCGGTATTCTTGTGAGGCTTGGCGAGGGGTGGCGTTCGCGGGAAGGAATTCCCGAAGAAAGTGGGTGCGGGAAAGGATTCCCGCACCAGCGATCGTATGGGGGCGGGAACGGATTCCGGCACTAGCGAGAGTCCGTATGGGTGCGGGAGGGGATTCCGCGTCAGGAATGCAGTGCGAAGCAGCAGCTTGGGCAAGAGGGGGTCTCTCCAGGAGTAGACATGCGTACGGGGTTAATCACACTGGCTACAGGTCTGTTGGTGTCGGCATTCGCGAGTGCGGCAGAGCCAAATACAGAAGGATCTGCGAATGCGGCGTCGGTCAAGCAGTGGTCGTTCTGGAATGGGCGTGAGTTTCCAGGGGCGACAGGGTCGATAGCGTGGGACGGCACGCAGGGGCATGATGGCCCCGGATGCCTGGCGGTAAAGTATTCGTTCGTGGGCGGTGGTAACTATGTACAAGCCACGAGCGCGGTGCCAGCGGGAGTCAACGCACAAGTCGCGCGGTTGTGGCTGAAGAAGCCCGCCGGGCACAAGATCACCTTTCGCGTGGTGGACTCGAATGGAAGGACGTTTCAGAAAGGGGTCGCATACCAGAATCCGGATTGGCAACAGATCGAGGTGGATCTGACCAACTGGGAATCCAGTTGGGGCGGGGCCGAGGACGGCAAGTTGCGGCTGCCGCTCAAGAACTTTGCTGTGTTGGTCGAAAACAGCGATCCGGCCAAAGAAGGCGTTCTGCTGATTGACGATCTGGAGTTTGCGGCAGCTACCCGCGACCAGAGTCAGGAAGTGACGTATCGGCCGGTGGACTGGGAGGACCAATCGCGTGAGAGCCGAATCAGGCCGCACTATTGGTCCGTTGGAGGCGGCGCGGGCAATAGCCTGAATGGCAGCGAGTGGAGGTATCAGTTCAACGGCGGTTCGCGGCCGGAGATCCGGACGGATTTCTCGCTGTTTGGTGAGCCGGCGTCGTTGAGGTTGGTTGTGGACAGCGACGGCTCGGGGCACGGCGTGGAAGTGCAACTTGGCTCGCATTTTCAGGGTTTTTCCAAGGAAATCGGCAAGCTGACCAACAGGGGCGAGCAGGTCATCGAGACGCCGCTGGGCAAGTTGGACGGCTGGAAGCACGGCGGCGGCGCAAATGACGGGCAGGTGCGGCAGCCGTTGCGGTTGCAGGGAATCAAGCTGGTGGCGGGCAATGGGCCGAAGTCGGGAACGGTCCGGCTGAAGCGAATCGAAATTGTGACCAGGCCGCAGCGCGGGCAGTCGGTGGTGCTTGTGCCGGACATTGTGCAGTCGGGACACACGCTCACATTCAAGGTTCGGGCGATCAATCTGCAGTCGAAGGCGATAAGCGGCACGCTTACCTGCAACGTGCAACAGCTCGACAAGATACTGTCCGGTCAGCGCAAAACGATTGAGCTCGCAGCGAACGGCGGACAGGTGGACTGGTCCATATCGCAACCGATGGGCACCAGCAAGTTCGTGGAGGCAGTCTTTCAATGGCAGGATGATACGTTCGTGTCCAGGCCGGTGAGCATCGGGACATGTACGCCGTCGTCGAAGGCAGGCTCGTCCAAGTTGCAGCCGGAGAGCTTCATGGGGGCCGGGCTGTACCTGTACCGCTATCGCGGATCGCACAATTACAGAGAGCAGATCACTCGGACGTGCGAACTGGCTCAACGTGCGGGCATAAAGTGGACGCGTGAGGAGATCCAGTGGCACGCAACCGAGCCGGTCGAGGGCAAGTTCGACTGGCAATTCTACGACGATCTGGTCGCGATCGCGCGGGCGCACGGCATAAGCGTGTACGGGCTGCTCGGGTACTGGTCGAACTGGGCGGATGCGAACACGCCGAAAGGCGTCGAGCAGTACTGTCGGTGGGCTCGGCAGGTTGTGCGGCACTACAGAGGCAGAATCAATCACTGGGAGATCTGGAACGAGCCGAACATCTTCTTCTGGACTGGGCCGAAGAAGTTGTACGGCGAGCTGCTGCGGCAGGCGTACGATGCGATCAAGGCGGAGGACCCCAACGCGGTGGTCATGGGCTGTTCGACAGCGGGCATCGACACGCGGTTCATCAAGAACGTGATGGCGTGGGGAGGCAAGTTCGATGCGCTGACCATACACCCCTACCGGGGCGCGTTGGACGATCTGCACTTCATCAAAGAACTGCAGGACGTGCGTGAGCTGGTCGGCGGCCGCGACGTGTGGCTGACAGAGATCGGCTTTCCGAGTCAGCTGATCGACGGCTGGAGCGAGCGGCGGCAGGCATCACTGGCGGCGAGGGTCTATCTGTGTACGGCGGCCAGCGGAGCGGGGCGGAGTGTGTCGTGGTACGACTTCAGGAACGACGGCGGGGATCCGTTCTACAATGAATCGAATTTCGGCCTGGTGCGGAGCGATTTGCGGCTTAAGCCGGCGTACGGTGCGTTGGCCACTCTCGGCGGATTGATCGGCGACATGCACGTGGTCGGCAAGGTGGATGTGGGGCCGGATGCGTATGCGTTTCGGTTTACGAACGGGCGACGTGATGTCGTCGCGGCATGCGCACCGGATCGAGCGCAGGTAATGGCTGTGCGTGGGGCATTCGATCGTGTCATCAACGCTTTTGGCGAAGAATCGTCGGTTGGCAAGGGTTCGGCGCCGACGCCGATCACGCTGGACGTGGGCTTTCCGGTATATCTGGCGGGCAGGGCGGGATTTGAGTTGCGGAGTGCGGAAACGGCGCTATCGTATGGCATGGAGCCGTCTGCGGTCTCGGCTGGCGGGGTGTGCACGTTCAGAATCGAGTCGGCTTCGCAGGTCGAGATCGTTCGATGGGAGCTTCCGCTCGGCTGGCATGAGCCGCGTCTCGTGGGCACGAATGTCTGGCGGTTGGATGTTCCTTCGGACGGACCGGCATGTACGCTCGAGTTGCAGGCTATCGTGAGGATGAATAATGGGACGACGGTGCGATTGCCTGCGAAGGTGCATGTCGCGCCGGTACTGATACATGTGTGAAGGCGAGAAAGTGGTAAAGTGAGAAGTGAGAAAGTGGGAAAGTGAGAAAGTGAGAATGTGGGAAAGTGAGAACGTTTGAACGTGTGAAGGTGTGAACGTTTCGATGTGTTACTCGTAAAGCTTCAGGGGATACTATGAGCGACTATCCGCCTCAGCCACCTGTGGGACCGGAACCTTTTCGACCGACGCCACCATCACCTCCCCCACCGCCGCCTAGGCGGCCACCACCACCGGCGTCGACCAATTGGACGGCGGTTCTGTTGGCGATATTGCTGGGGCTGGTCATTGGTTGGTCGATATATCGTCTTTTCGGCGAATATCAGGCACGACAGAACGCGAAACCACGGGTAGTGACTCCGCGAGGGAGTCTGTCGGAACTGGAAAAGACCAACATCAAGATATTCGAGAACGCTTCGCCTTCGGTGACGTTCATCGTCAGCGAACTTGTCCAGCAGCGGTTGTTCGGTCTGGACATTCTGAAGATTCCGGCCGGTGCAGGGTCGGGCTTTGTGTGGGATCAGAACGGGCACGTCGTGACGAACTTTCACGTGATCGAAGGTGCGGCCAAGGGCAACGTCGATTTCGAGGTCACGTTGGCTGACCACTCAACGTATCGCGGCGTAGTGATTGGGGCGTCTCCGGAGAACGACTTGGCCGTGCTGCGGATCGATGCGCCGGCCAGCAGTCTGATACCGATCACCATTGGTTCGTCGAGCAATCTGCAGGTGGGACAGTTGACAGTCGCGATCGGCAATCCCTTCGGCCTGGATCAGACGCTGACGACGGGTGTGGTCAGCGCGTTGGGAAGAGTTATCTCGGAGTCCGGGAATCGGCAGATCAAGAACGTCATCCAGACGGATGCGGCCATCAATCCGGGTAATTCAGGTGGGCCATTGCTGGACAGCGCTGGACGGCTTATCGGCGTGAATACTGCGATCTACAGCCCGACGGGCACAAGCACGGGCATCGGCTTTGCCATCCCGGTGGATACCGTCAACCGCGTCGTACCGCAGTTGATCGCGCATGGCCGAATCGTGCGGCCGCAGATGGGCATCGTGCCTGCTCACGACAGTATCGTTCGGCGGATGGGGCTGCAGGGAGTGCTGATCGTCGAGGTTGAGCCGAACTCCCCTGCCGAAAAGGCCGGCCTGATGGGCACGCGGAAGAATGCCCAGGGACAGCTCGTTCTGGGCGATCTGATTACAGCGATCGACGGCAAGCCGGTCAAGACGGTGGACGGGCTGCTCTCGATTCTCGAAGGGTATAAATCCGGCGATACGATCAAGGTGACGTTTGTGCGCAATGGCCAGGAGAAGACAGCAGAAGTCACGCTGCGGTAGAGACTCCGAAGGGGACAACTGGCTCGGTGCTGCAGGAGGGCTGAGAGATGGTGCGTTTGGGCCTTACGTGGGCGTTGGTTGGATCGATCCTGGCCGGTGTTGCCTTCGGAGCAACGGAAACGCGCCGGCCGAACGTGGTCATTTTGTTGCCGGACCAACTGCGTTGGGCTGAGTTGGGTTGCTACGGACATCCGGTAGTGAAGACGCCCAACATCGATCGGCTGGCCAGCCAGGGCGTGCGGCTGACGAATGCATTCAGTAACGATCCCATCTGTTCGCCGGCACGATCGATTCTGCTGTCGGGAAGGTACGCTCGCAGCACGGGCGTGCTCGGGAATCAGGACAACGAGGCTTCGCCTGGACGGCGTACGAACAAGTCGAAGACGCTGGCCGAGACGCTGAGTGCGGCCGGCTACGATACTGCACTGATTGGCAAGTGGCATCTTCAGCCCACCCCGGCAGCACTGGGTTTCAAGGAGAGCGAACGCTGCCGGATGCGGCATCGCTACTACAAGCAGACGTACTATCACAACGAAGGCGAAGGCCATGTCTGCGAGGAGTACTCGCCCCACCACGAGACGGCAGCGGCTGTGCAGTACATCCGCGATCATCGCGATCGGCCGTTCTTTCTGTATCTGACGTATGGGCCTCCGCACATGCCGGTTTCGGAGATGCCGGAAAAGTACAAGACCATGTACGATCCGGCTCAGGTGGTGCTGCGCGACAACGTCTGGAAGGATGGTAAGCCTGCGTACAACGAAGAGTGGTTCAAGACGTACATGTGGGACTTCCAGTACTATCAGCACAAGGATACCTGGAAGCAACAGTTACCGGCGGGGATGGATCTGCGGATGCTCACCGCGTTGTATTATGGGCAGATCACCGCGATCGATGATTGCGTCGGACAGGTGCTGGCGGCGATCAAGGATACGGGCATCGAGGATGATACGATCGTGCTGCTGACGTCGGATCACGGCGATTTGCTGGGGAGCCATCAGTTGTTCAACAAGCATAAGCACTGGGATGAGGCTACGCACGTGCCCATGATCGTGCGCTATCCGCGCGAGCTCAAGCCGGCGGTGGTCGACACGCAGGTAGTCAGTTTGGTTGATGCGATGCCGACGTTGCTGGATCTTTGCGGGGTGGCTGCACCATCGAGCGTGGAGGGCACGTCTGTTGCGGCTGTGCTGCAGGGCAAGGCCAAGGCGGTCGGCGCGAATGCCGCCTTCATCGAGACAGGGGACGACGGTGTTCGCACGCAGCGGTATCTGTACTTCATCGAGGGCAAGGCCCCCCACCAGGAGCATCTCTTCGACTGCGAGCAGGATCCTTACCAGATGCATGACTTGGCGGCGGAGCCGGGCTCGGCGGATGTACTCAAGGATTTACGCAAGCGGGTCGAGTCGTGGCAGAAGGATACGCCGGCAGCACGGAGGCAACCTGGCAGGCGGCGGCAACGGCAAAGGCAGCAGTGATACCCATCCGGGTATCATTATGCGCGGCGGTCGACGCGTGACTTACGATCCACAGGTGCCTTGGCCGCCGCCCGGAGCGCGTATTCAAAAACGTAAGCGGTGTGAGGGAAGCAGTGATGATCGATCGGGTTCGAGCGGCCTGCCTGGCAGTTGGCTGTCTGTGCATCGCGAGTACGGCATGGGCTGCGAATTCGCAACCGCTGCTGTTTTGGGCGAAAGACGCTGCGCAGCCGGACACGTACGTGGCGTTTCGCGGGCAATTCGAGTTGGCAGAGGCGGGCGAGGTTGAACTGCGGGCGCTGGGCTCGAGTTGGTACGTGATTTGGCTGGACGGGGAGTATCTCAGCGAGGGGCCGGACCGGTTTGACCTGCAGCATCCGCAGTATCAGGTGCGATCGATCAAGCTGAAGG
>JBJKSL010000200.1:0-3495 GCA_046704145.1 Phycisphaerae bacterium | reverse complement strand
GGTCCAGAGCCCTGCAGTCGGGCACCGCTAAAGCCCAGGGCTGGCCTGCCCTGGACTTCGTCTGGATACAGACAGCGATACGCGTCAATGCGCCTCAATACGCCGACCACTGAGCCGCCCCCTCCGGGACAGCCTGCTCGATCTCGTCGCAGCGTATGCGGGCCAGCTCGTGATCCATCTCTTCGATCTGATCGGGACTCTTGCTGGAACCGCCGGCGGGCTCGTCCACCAGCCCGCGGGTCTCGTCCACGTGCTGCAGCGGATCGTCGATGAACACCCACTCTTCTCCCTTAGGCCACGGCCCCTGCCCCTGGTTCCACGCACCTCGGACGTCGCCGTCCTTGGACAGGTTGAAATACTTGTGCGTGAAACGCGGATCGCCCTGCAGCACGCCCGGCGGGAAGTTCGGCTCGATCGAGTTCAGCGCCGCCGAGAACATCTGGAAGTGCGCAATCTCCCGCGTCATCAGAAACCTGAGGCTGTCCTGCACGTCCGGGTCTTCCGTGAACTGCAGCAGATACTCGTACACAATCTTCGCCCGCGATTCGGCGGCAATGTCTGAACGCAAATCAACGGTCAGATCGCCGTTGGCGCTTACATACATGCCGTTCCACGGATGCCCCTGCGCATCCGTCAGCGTCGGCCCTCCGGCAGACTCGATAACGAATGCGGGGTTGCTCACCGCCTGTTGAATCAACTCTTCCTTGGCGTTGCGACCCCTGGCCAGCTTGACCACTGCGCTGGTCTCAGCCGCATTCTTCAGATCGCTGTTTACGCCCTCCAGCAACATGGTGATAGTGGCACCCACGATCTCCAGATGGCTGAGCTCTTCGGCGGCGATATCCATCAGCAGATCGTACTTGTCCGGATAGGGATTGTGACAGGAAAACGCCTGCACAAAATACTGCATGGCGGCTTTCAGCTCACCATTGGGGCCGCCGAACTGCTCCAGCAGCAGCTTGGCAAACCGCGGATCCGGTTCAGATACCCGGGCGTTGAACTGCAGTTTCTTCACATGGTGGAACATCTGTGATCTCTCCGTTGTTTGTAGGTCGTTTTATCAACGCAGGATTATGGACCGCTCAGCCATAGCCTGACACCGGCGAGCCCACGGACTTAGGGTCAGGAAACCGCCAGCCAAGCGCGTGGGGGAATGCATTTGAATTGACTTTCGACCCGCCAATCAGATGAGTAAGCTTTATATGTGTGCACGCTCGTGATGCTCGTGCCGGAACTGCTTTCTGCTCGTGCCGGAATTGGTGTCTGCTCGTGCCGGAATCCTTTCCGGCACGCACTCTTGCGGGAATCCTTTCCCGCGAAACTCGCGCAGGCTCGAGCCCGCGGCTGTGCCGCCAGGAGATCGCCAATGGGAACGACATCGACTGATGAAAACTGCGTAGCTCTCAGCCGCGAGCAATGCCGGGCTGTCGACAAATACGCCATCGAACAGCTTGCCATCCCCGGCATCGTGTTGATGGAGAACGCCGGGCGCAAAGCTGCGGAGTTTGCCGACCATTGCCTGCTCGATCACGCAGCCACGCGCCATTTAGTCGTCACTCAACTCGAGGAGTTACCCGTCTACGTCGTCTGCGGTCGCGGCAACAACGGCGGCGATGGTTTCGTGATCGCTCGGCAACTGTTCAATCGCGGCCGAACCGTACGCGTCGACCTTGCCGCGGACCCTGGCTCGCTGTCGAACGACGCCGCGGTCAATTACGAGATTGTCAAGCGCATGGGCATCCCCATGCGTGTGCTGGACACGCCGGAGGCAATCGCAACCGCCGCAGCGGACTGGCAGAGTTCCGGCATGATCGTCGATGCGCTGCTGGGAACGGGCTTCACCGGTGAGGTTCGCGAGCCGCTGGCCGGCATCATCAGGGCGATCAACTCCGCCGCGGATCTGCCCATCAAATCGCCGCCCGGACCAGTGATTATTTCAGTAGATGTGCCGTCCGGCCTGGATGTCGACACCGGCATGCCCGGCGGCGTCGCCGTCACCGCTCATTGCACCGTCTCGTTGCTGGCCTCGAAGATCGGCTACCAGAACCACGCCGCCCACCAGTACCTCGGACGGTTATGCGTTGCCGACATCGGCGCCCCCTTGGATTTGATCCTCTCACGATTGGGCATCGAGCAGCAGGTATAGCCACCACGCTACACCTGAGGCGTCCGAAATCGCAGTGACATATTATGTGCACAAAAGAAAACGGCGAGGCTGAACCTCGCCGCTCGTGTTTGCTTCGTGTTTACTGCAGCAGTCTGGCGCTACTTGGCGGCATCAGCGGCGGCAGGCGCCGCGCTGGTTGCGGCCGGATGCGAGGCTGCGGTTTCCGGCCGGCTGGCCGAATGACGGTTGACCATGGCACGCAGTCGATCCAGCTCCGCCTGGCGGGCCTTGCGCTGATCCTGAGTGGGAATGGCATCCACGCGCGACCGCAACTGATCGAACAGGGCGGCGATGGGCCGCTCGAGTTCCGCCCGCTGCTTGGCCACCCGCGCGGTCTCGGCCTGATACTTGGCCAACTCGTCCGGATCGGTCTTGGGGACCCGCTCGCGAATAGCCTTCTGAGCCGCCTGCAACTCAGTGAACCTGTCCTTGTTGGTGTCGCGATAGCGGGCGGCCTCATCCTTCAACTCGCGAAGAATCGAGAAAGCGGTGGCCTGCTGGCCGTCGTCCAGCTTGTACGACTTGATGAAGTTCCGCACCCAGTAATCCCACGCGTCCTCGACCTTGCTGAGGCTGCTCGGCCGCGGCCCCACCCGGCCAGGCAGATCGGTCGGCTCCACGTGCCCTTCATTCCAACGCTCCAGCCCCTGCTCGAGGTTGTCGAAGAACATGGTCAACTGCTTGAGGTCCTGATCGTGCTTGGCCCGCTGCTTGTCGTCGAGGATCTCACGCCAGCGCATGTTGCCCTCGAGGATCTCCTTGCGGATCTCCCGGGCCAGCGGTGCAGCCCGCCGGGCAAAGTCCCGAGCGGCCTTGGGATCGGGCAGTTCCTGGCTGGTCTGGTACTCCATGTACTCGGCCAGCAGGGCGCGCACGTCGCGCTCGTGCTGCTGCATGAAGGATTTCACCCGCTGGCTCAACAGCTTGCGAGTGTACTCCTCCTGATCCTTGTTCAGGTTGTAATAGCGCGTGATCTGATTGACGTACAGGTCGAGCACCCAATCCGTCCGCCAGAACAGCGGCGAACCGGCGAAGATGCTGCCCGCGCTCTTGGGCTTGCTGTTGCCCTGGGAGTCTTTTTCCTGCCCCAGACTCACCGCCGGCAGGGCAACGACCAAGGCGAGCAGAAAGATCAGTCGGCGAGCAAACCACATGGGCAACGTCCTTTCGTTCAACATATCAACCGTGTGAAAAACGCACATTCCGGTCGCGCCGGCCGCTCGCGAGCAAGTTTATTGGTGGAACTGCTGAAACAATCTGCCCGACCGTTCGACCATCAGATTAAGAAGCGGCTGTCTCCGGCGGAACCATTTCCCGCAGCCCGACAA
>JBJKSL010000199.1:0-6616 GCA_046704145.1 Phycisphaerae bacterium | reverse complement strand
CAGTTGGCCAAACGATACCTCTACGGCATCGTCGATATCGACATGTTCGCCGCCACCACTGAGGTGCTGATCGTAGCGGACTCAAGCGCGCGCCCGGAGTACGTCGCCGCCGATATGCTCGCCCAGGCCGAGCATAACCCCGGCAGTTCGATCCTGCTCACCACTGACGAGTCGCTGGTCGACAACGTGCTCGCCGAACTGGACCGCCAGCTGACAACGCTCTCCACCGCCGAGGCGGCCGCCAAATGGTTGGCTCAGTACAGCGCGATCGTTGTACTCTCCAGCATGGATGATGCCGTCGCCCTGGCAAATGAGATCGCCCCCGAGCACCTGCAGATCGAAACAGCCGAGCCGAGAGAAATAGCCGAGCGCATCGATTACGCCGGGGCCATCTTCCTCGGGCATTATTCGCCGGAAGCATCGGGCGATTACGTCGCCGGCCCGTCGCACGTGCTGCCCACGGGTGGCACCGCCCGCTTCTGGAGCGGCGTGTCCGCACTGAGCTTCCTGCGTTACACCAGTATGACCGAGTACACGCGAGAAGGCCTGGCCCGCGAGGCCCAAGCCATCGACCTGCTCGCCCGCGCCGAGTCACTGGAAGCCCACGCCCGTTCGGCAACCATCCGGGTGAAAAAATAGTGCAGCAACGCAGGCAAAGTGATAACATCTGGTTCCAGTGTTCCATGTTCCAGGGCTCAAGTGACAGCAGTCATTCATGGAACCCTGGAACTCTGACACTCTGGAACCCTTTTCCGGCTAACAGCTAATAGCTGACAGCTAACAGCTCCAACAAACATGAGCTACTTCCGCAAAAACATCGAAGCAGCAGAAGGCTACACGCCTGGTGAGCAACCGACGGACACCTCCGTCATCAAGCTCAATACCAACGAGAACCCCTATCCGCCTTCGCCGCGAGTCATGGAGGCCATCGCCGCCATCACGCCCGAGCAGTTGCGGCGTTATCCGCATCCGTTGGCCAACCCCTTCCGCGACAAGGCCGCCGAAGTCTTTGGCGTCCATCGCGAGATGGTCATCTGCGGCAACGGCATGGATGACATCCTCAATATGACCGTCCGCGCCTTCAGCGGACCAGAGGCCGCACTGGTCTTCCCCAGCCCGACCTACACGCTTTACAGCGTGCTGGGCAACATCCAGGCCTCGGTGGTCAAGCAGGTCTCCTGGGGGCCGGACTACAGCCTGCCGTTCGACGCCTTGGTCAACGCGCATGGCCGTGTCATATATCTGGCCAACCCCAACGCTCCCACCGGCACGCTGGTGCCGATCGACGAGGTCGCCCGCCTGGCCGACGCCGTCGATGGCGTGCTCTGTGTGGATGAGGCTTACGTCGATTTCGCCGAACGCGACTGCATGGAACTGGCCAAATCAAGGCCGAACGTGCTGATCATGCGTACGCTGTCCAAGGGCTATTCGCTGGCCGGCCTGCGCTTCGGCTTTGCCGTGGGTGATCGCAACCTTATCGCGGGCCTCATGAAGGTCAAGGACAGCTACAACGCCGACGCCATCGCCATCGCTGCCGCGACCGCCGCCTTGGCCGACCGCGAATACCACCAGCAGACCCGTCGCAAAGTCATCGCCGAGCGCGAAAGGCTCGCGGCCGCCCTCAAGCAGCTCGGCCTGCCTCCGCTGCCCAGCCAGTCGAACTTCCTGTTCGCCCTGTGCACCCGGCCGAGTGCCGCCGAGCTCTACGAATTGCTCAAGGCTCGCAACATCCTGGTCCGATACTTCAACAGCCCCGGAATCTGCGACCGCCTCCGCATCACTGTGGGCACACCGCAGCAGAACGACGCCCTGTTGGCCGCACTCAAGGAGCTTGTCGGGTGAGCAAGAAAAAGACTAGCCAAGCATCGTCACGATCGAAAACCCACGCAGGCCCGAACTCTGCGGCTCTCAATGCAACGGAATCGCGTATCGCGACCATCTCACGAGCAACCAAAGAGACGCGCATCGAGCTTAACCTCAACCTCGACGGCAGCGGCAAGGTCAAGGCGGCCACTGGCGTGGGCTTCTTCGATCACATGCTCGACCACATCGGCCGCCACGGCCTGTTCGATCTGGCCGTCAAGGCCGAGGGCGATTTGCACGTCGACGATCATCACACCGTCGAGGACGTCGGCATCTGCCTGGGGGAGGCCATCGCCCGCGCGATTGGCGACAAGAAAGGCATTCGGCGTTACGGCTTCTTCATGCTACCCATGGAAGAGGCCCTGGCTGAGGTTGCGGTCGATCTCTCCGGCCGCGCCGCCACTGTCTATCGCGTCAAGTATCGCGGCTCCAAGATCGGTACCTTCGACGTGCAACTCGTTGAGGAGTTCCTCCGCGCCGTGGCCCTCAACGCCAAGATGAACCTGCACGTCCACGTGCCCTACGGCACCAACAACCACCACATCGCCGAGGCCGTCTTCAAGGCCCTGGGCAAAGCCCTCCGCATGGCTACCGAACGCGACCCCCGCGAAACCTCGGTACCCTCGACCAAGGGTACGCTCTGAAGCCCTCGGCCAGAGATGCACGGCTGTAGGATCATGCCTCAACGAGCTCATATACCTTGCCGTGCTGTTTGAGCCAGGGCACATCTCCCTCCGCAGCGTGTCTGGCCACTTCGTCCAGAAGCTTCGCCGATTCGGCTGGAACAACGGGCTCGTCCGGGACAAGGTCGGAGTACTCCACACGGATAGACACCTCGACCAGATACTTTCCACGTCTTACCGTCGCCGTTTTTGTGCCGTAATGAACCGCCATAGATCTCACCCGCGATCGTAGAAGTGAACCGTGACCAACAACGCCCGGTTCAGTATTGAATCGTATGCCCAAACAGCTTTCGCGGCCACGCCGTCTGGCAACAGTATCTCGATCTCAACCTTGGGCCGAGGCTTGGCATCCAGAACCTCCCGGATGAGGCGACCATCTCTCGAAAGACTGACAACCTGCCACAGTTCAATCGCACGCGATTCCAGGCTTTCAGTTGCATGCCATGACAAAGCCCATCGATCGTTGCCGATCAACCCAAGAATTCGGGTGTGGAGCGAGGTACTGGCCACTCTGTCAGCATATCACGGCACGCATGGCCTGTCATATTCATTATACTGCAGACCATGTACTGGCTGCGGCAGGTTTCAGCCTTCGTTGGCCAGCAGTGCCCGTATGCGCTGCAGCAGCTTGCGGCGGGCGGCGTCATCTTCGCGGATGTCGCCCCAGTAGAGCACGCTGGCCCGACGTGAATCCTGACGCACGCGGCTGAGCAGCTTCTGCAGACGTGCGACACAGTCGTCCAGCGTTTCGCGATACTCGCGGTCGAGCCAGCCGGTGTTGATGACCACCACGTCGGCCTCGACCAGGGCGTGATACTCCGGCTGAAGCTGGATACGCGATGCGATCTCCGCGCCTAACGGCGAGTTGAGGAAGTGCTTGATCTGGGATTCGGCGATGTTCAGCCGTTCCACGCGCTGCCCACCGACGTAGCCCTCTGCAGATGGACGATAGTGCTCGACGCCAAGAGCGTCATCCAACGCGTCGTCCTCGAACAGCCCGAAGATCTCCGAAGCGAAGGCCGCCGTGTCCTGCAGCACCTGCTGAAGCGCAGCCCCAGCCGCTTCCGAAGTCCGGAACACCGTGTAGATGTCCGGCGGCGCCGACATCACAAAGACCCGATAATCGTATGGGTACGCGTGCCGCAAAGCAGGCTCGGCATCGGCTTCCAGCATCGCCATGCCGAATCGATCCAGCCGACGCACTGCTCGCAGGCCATCCGGGATGGTCTCGAATAGACGGTCCACGGTGTAACTGACGCGGTGACTCGATGCCCAAACGTCGGCTTCGCCCCGACCAGACTCGCAGGCCAGGACGGCATTGGTGTGCGTATCCGCGGCAGGCTGCAGCCGAAGGTAGTGAGCCCGCCGGTCCAGCGCCTCCTGCGCAATCAGCCGAGCGAGCGTGCTCTTGCCGCAGTACCGTGGACCACTGATAAGAAGACTCTGCACTGGCATAACGCTAGTCAAATCAAGCGGATATGTCGCTTGCCCCGTCTGGGTAACGGCCACAGACATACATGTTATGCCCACAGAACGATCAGTCTCCAGCAAAAACTCTCCGAATTCTCGCCACTTACCCCATTTACCATGGATGGATCGAGAGACCCCAAGGCGTCGTCGCCCTGCAATCTGAGGGATGCCCCCGCTGCTAACCCCCGCAGCCAACATCCCTGCCAAAGCGGTCTCCTGGCCTACCAGAACGCCAATATCCCGGAACGACTCCGCTTGTTCTTCTCTCACCAAAGGCCCCAGTTTGCCATGATGGCGACGGGTTTTCGCCGCCACGGTGTCTTTGGGTGTGCAGATCAGAAACTGACGAAGCGAACCCAAACTCCGCCGTCAGCAGCAGGACTGCGGACACATGTAAGTGACGGCCAGAACGAGGCTTATCGCCGCACACCGGCATCCACGCCGGCCATCACCAGCTGCCGAAGGGGCTCGCCAGGGGGAATAAGTGGCGGGCTCGTCTACCCCGATTGGTAACCGAACGACCAACGGACAAGACCGTTGATTGGACTGCAAAGGTTGAGAATGGGTGATCTCGACACCACAGGCGAATGGACCAGGCCCTGGTTAAGGAGTGTCGGCTAGTGCAATGGCCAGTTCCTAAGATGTGCGCAAAAAAAACGGAAGGTACCCGCCGTGGCGAGGGGCACCTTCCTGTCGGTCGTATCGAGAACTCGGTTGAGCACTCGACCGCCATCGCTCTCGCGAACACCTCTATGGGCTCTGCGTGCCGAGCGATGGCATCATTTGCTTCGGCTTACTTACGTCGGGCTTTCTTCTTGCCGACTTTCTTCGCGGTCTTCTTCGCCGCTTTCTTTGCAGCCTTCTTCACTGTCTTCTTTGCAGTTTTCTTTGCAGCCTTCTTCGCTACTTTCTTGGCTGCCTTCTTCGCTGCCTTCTTGCGTTTTTTCGCCATGGGTTATCACCTCCTTTCCGAGGATAAGATTAACGCAACCGTTTCCTTTGTCAAAGCATTTGTACCTTGCCGAGCAAAAAATTTTTTTGAAACCTCATACCCGGCATGTGAATTGTTTATCGACCAGATAGTACCCTACTCTTTATCAAACTTCACTTGCCGATGCAGAAGCGAGAGAAGATACGCCCAAGGAGATCTTCGGTTGTGACCTCTCCCAACAGGAGTGACAGTGCTTGCATAGCCTGCCGAATCTCCATCGCAAGAAGCTCTCGATGAGTGTCAGCACAAGCTTCAGGCAGGACCAATTCACGCGCGCGGTGCAATGCATCGACCGCTTCCCGCAAGGCTTGGCGCTGACGATTGGATAGTGACAACAACGCTTCTCCCTGCTTATCAGCATAGGAAAGCAGGTTTTCATCGAGGCGCAAGAGCAGTTGGTCTATGTTGCGGCCGGTCGCTGCACTGACCTCAGCAAGGACGTTACCGGTATCGCCGAGCGTTAGTGCTAACTCATTGCCGCTGGCCTGCAACTGGTCAATCTTGTTCACAACAATCGCATACCGACGGCCCTTGAGCCGCGGCACAATTGTGGCCAGAGTCTGAACTGGGGCCTGCAAAATATCCAGCACTACGAGGATCAAATCGGCGGTAGCAATGGCTCGTGCAGTCGCGATTTCTACTTTTTCAAGAAGTGCGAGAGCATCAGGAAGGCCCGGATCACTTGTTTCCGATGGCGTAAACACACCGGCGGTATCGCACAGCAGAACCTCTCCATGCGCCAGTTTCAACGGTGCAACGATGACATCGCGCGTAGTGCCTGCAGTAGCGGATTGAATGGCTCGATCGACGCCGGTCAGCGCGTTGAACAGCGTGCTTTTACCTGCATTGGGCAGGCCGACCAGCACGATGCGCGGACACAATTCCAGTCGTTCGACCGACTCGCTTTTCTCCAGCAACTCCTGCAGATCCGCTGCCGTTCTCTCTATGGTAGCCAGGATGGACTCTGATGAAATGAACTCGATGGGTTCCTCGGCGAAATCGATTTCCGCTTCGATCAGGGCGAGCAGATCCGCCAATTCGTCACGCATGGCGTGCGTCCGACGGCTGAGTGCGCCATGCAGCAATGCCTCGGAGGCGCGCATTTGTGCATCGGTCTGAGCATGGATCATGGCAGCCACGCCTTCCACTCGGGTCAGATCCATGGCTCCGGAGAGATACGCACGACCGGTGAACTCACCCGGTTCAGCGATGCGCGCGCCGCCCGCCGTTAAACGTTCGAGCAGTATGGCGAGCACCGGCGGCGATCCGATCGCGTGCAGTTCGACCAGGTCCTGTCGCGTGTAGCTTGCCGGTGCACGGAAGGTGTAGGCTTCCGCAGGCAGCGTGGCGTCCTCTGCGATGCGCAGCGAACCGCAAAGCCGCTGATGGCCGCGAGCATCGGTAATGTTGCTGCCGTCGGCGGGGGTGAACACGGTCGAAGCCAGTTCGAAAGCCTGCGGCCCACTCAAACGCAACACGCCGCGCACGCCACTACCCGGCGGAGATGAGATGGCCACAATAGTGTCATCAAGCTGCGAGAACATTAGAAGAGAAAAACGCGGCACGCAATTAAGGCATCACACCACAAAGCGCTCATGGCATAGTCGCT
>JBJKSL010000198.1:0-6344 GCA_046704145.1 Phycisphaerae bacterium | reverse complement strand
AGACCTTGCCATCCGTCAGATGGGCGGGCTACTGATCGCGCTCGACCAGGCCCCACTGCGATACCTTCTGCACATTCGGCAACGACAGCGCGACGGTGGCATCGGTGGCCTGGCCGGCAGTCTCATGCAGGCGGACGATCACCCCCCTGCCGTCGTCGGCAGGCTTGACCGTGGTCACCTCCACACTGGCCGGCTGCACCGAGCAGAAGCTCGCGGATGCGGGCAACTTGCCCTGCCCCCCTGCTGCACCCGGCACGGTCACCACCGCCCGCATCGGCTCTTGTACCGCGGCACCAAAGGCGGTAGCGGCAGCCGGGTCGATGGCCTTATCGCTGGTGATGCTGTAGCGGAAGGTAAAGTCGCCGTCCTGAGCGGCCTTGTAGTTGGTGGCCCAGTAGTTGTTCATCACGTAGGCAAAAATGGTGCCGTTAGTGATGGGCAGTTCGTCCAGCCAGTTGCCGGGAGTCATCTGGCAGAAGGTCACCAGCGGCGTATCTATGGGCGAGAATGCCACCGCCTGCTGCTTGGTGTTGACCGTCACCCAGCGCTGCACACTGAACCAGTCACGGCAGGCCCCGGGGAACTGATCCTCGTTGGGTCGCACGTTGCCGCCGCCGATCTCATAGCGGAACTGCGGCCCGGTGCCGGCGAAGGGGAACGCGAAGTAGACCGCCTCCTTGTTGAAGGTGTGATCCTTGCGGAGCCGGAAGTTCACGTCAACGCGGCGTTCGTGCTCGTAGAGCACCACTACCATTTCAGCATGCGGGAACATCGGCATCGGGAACTGTGACTTGACGCTGGTGAAGACCGATCCGGCCGAGCCCAACTCCTGCCGCGACTTCTCCGGCGAGCTGAACTTGATCTTGTTGGGGTCAGGCAGATCCCAGCGCATCTCGTTAGGCTTGTCGGTTCCGCCCGCAGCGTAAATCAACTGGCCGAGCTTGTACGGACTGCCCGCGTCAACCAGTTCCTTGCCCAGAGTCTTGTCGAACAGGCTCGCCACGCCGCCGGTCTTGGGATCGAAGCTAACCTTGTAGTAATCGTTTTCGAGCACCTTGCCGTCGAAGCGCTTCGGGGCCACCGGGCTGACCGCACGCCCCTCCTGGAGAGCCGGAACGAGTTTGTACGTACGGTAGCCGACGGCCGGCACGTCCCTGGCTTCAAAGAGCACACCCACCTTGACCAGCAGAGCCGAACGCGTCACCTGCTGCGGCAACGGGCCGTTATGATCGGCGATGACCATGTCGCGCGGGATCGCCGCCTCGACCAGACCCGAACGCTTCTGCCCTGAGGGGTTGAACACCAGCAGCGAACCCGCCGGCACGTCCACTTGGGCGGCCAACTCGGTCAACCCATGCTCGATC
Source organism: Phycisphaerae bacterium (assembly GCA_046704145.1). GTDB lineage: Bacteria > Planctomycetota > Phycisphaerae > UBA1845 > PWPN01 > JACQVT01. The sequence continues at coordinate 4,980 of JBJKSL010000198.1, read as the reverse complement.
AGACGATCCGCCCCGTCCTTGGCGGTGGTGGCGTATGCAGCCTTGACCGCCCACTGGCGAGCCACGAAATCCAGCAGCGGCTGCGTGATGCTGTTGAACGCACCCCAGGTGTGCTCGTCGAACAGCAGGATGTTGTCCCAGACCTTGTCGAACTTACCCTGCGGCACAGCCTTGGCCTTGTCCTGGGCTTTGAGTACGCCCCAAATGGTCTCGGCCGCGACAGCATCCGCGTGAGCAGTGCGGTTGATGGCCGTTTCAACCGCAGTCGAGCCGGCACCGTCTTCCCACCAACTGCCGCCGCCGCCCCGCACGGTGGGGATCTTGTCGGCGAAGTTCTTTTCGATGTAGGCAAAGAAATCGTTGTTCGCACAGAGCACCACCTTGGGATAGGCGTAATGCCTGGCGTACTCGGTGATCGTTTCGGCGATGTGCTTTGTGCTGCTGTTGTTGTCGCTGTACGCTCCATGGAGCAGGATGGCGTCGTAGGGATAATCGGTCCGCTTACCCCACCAGGTCAGGTCGCGTTCGACCGCGGACCGCATCTGCTCGAAGCCGTCGTTCAGGCCGATCTGGCCCGCCTGGGCGTAACCGGCCGCAAACCAGGTCAGCACCTTGGCTCCGTCCGGCCCCTCCCACCAGAACGGCGACTTCTTGTGGATCTCTTTCTTGAACAGCGGGGCACGCGTCTGGTTCACGCCGACGCTCAGGCAGTGAATGCCCGCCCCCGCCAGAATGCTGGGCACGCTCCACACGTGCGAAGGTGCGTCCGTGATGGTGCAGCTTTCGAAGGGCACGCCATACAACCGATGCAGTCTGGCTGAGTAGTACAGGTTGCGGATCAGTTCCTCCTCGCTGCACAAGCCGGTAAGCATGTTGAGGTAGCCGGACTCGATGCCGATGCGGTGCTCGCGGGCGGCCTGCAGGAGCTCTTCATGCCGATATTCAGGCACGTCACGGAACCACATCTGGGCGGCCCAGCTTGATTCGAGGTTCCAATGGTACAGAGGAAACTCCCGCACCATCTCCAGAGCCAGGTCGGTGTTGCGGTCGTGGACGGCGATCACCTGCGACTGCAGATTGGTGTAACCAATATCGGTGTGCACACTTGGCGAGACGAATATGTGCCACTTTTTCTGCGGCACCTGCGTCAGCGACACCGTCTTGCTCTGGCCGGCGGTGGACACGGTCACGGTCAACTGCCGCGGTGCAACCGCTTCCTCCACATAGACCGAACCGGAAGCAGTACCCAATCGCGAGTCGTCGAGCTTGGCTTCGCCGACCTTGTCTACCCCGGCATGAACGGTGATCTTGGCCGGCTCATCCTTGGCCACGCCGCTGGCCGAGAGTCGCAACTCCTGCAGCAGCCGGCCGTCCCGCTCGACGAAGAAGATGGTGGGTGTTGCTTTGAGCTCGATTGCGGGCTCCTTGCCGTCAGAAAGACGGGCCAGTGAAATCGCGTCGTACAGCAGCCATGAGCCATGGGTCACGGTAAGCTCGATGCGGTTGCTGCCCTTCTTGAGATACTTCGGCCCGAGGATAAACCGCAGAGTCCGCTGCTTGCCTGCCTGCGGTCGAACCAGGCTGATGTCGCCGGCCCCCCGGGCGAGCGTCTGCTCGACGCTGCTGCCGTTCACGTCGACGCGCAAGGTCGGCGCCGCGTTGGCATGCGTATCCACCAGATCGATTTTCAGCTCATAGGTACCGGCCGGCTCGTCAGCCAATGTAAACTCGATCGCGAACGGATGCTGACGACGGCCCGCCCAGGCGTCTTCCGGGCCGGGATGTATGCCGCTGAAGTCCTTCTTCGCGTCGCTCTGGCCGACGACGAACTTCACATCGTTGGGGAAGCTTTTCGCGTAAGCCTGCACGGGTTGCGCGGGGCCCAGGTCACTGAAGTTGTGGTCGACCTTGCCGATCTGGACGATGGCTTCCTCGGCCTGAGCCGCACCAGCAAGCATTGCCCAGAGCATCAGTGCCGCCATCAGCCTTCTGGTATTCATCGCGTTCTCCTATCGAGCCGTCGGTAAACTGCAAATTGAAGAGTGATTCCAACGAAGCTGCATTGTATGGTGACCTGAGAGTGCCGCAAGGTTGCTTGTCTCTCCAGGACTCGCTGGGTGTGTGGCCAGTTTCTTTGCCCGTCGTAGCCCAGCCGCCCTCGGCTGGGGATTCCGGCGTTGAAAACACAGCCGAGGGCGGCTGGGCTACTTCTTCTTGCCACCTCGACTTACTCCTGGCTTGCTTCTGGGGTTGGACAGCACTTCGCATCGGCAACTAAAATCTTGTTGGTATGGACACCGACCAACCGCATTTCGCCGGGGGAGTTGCTGACGATCTGACCTATCTCGAACGACGTCGGATGGTCGCCGAGCAGATCCGCGCCCGCGGCATCGGTAATCCTCGCGTGCTTGCCGCCATGGAGCAGGTGCCGCGCGAGCGTTTTCTGCCACCAGAGGCTGCACATCACGCTTTCGAAGACGGTGCCGTAACCATCGGTCTCGGCCAGACCATCTCACAACCCTACATGGTGGCGGCCATGACCGCCCAGCTCGACCCGCAGCCGCAGCACCGTGTGCTGGAGGTCGGCACCGGATCGGGCTACCAGGCCGCCATCCTCGCACGGCTGGCCGGCGAGGTATACACCATTGAACGCCTCCGCGAGTTACAGGATGCAGCGCGGGCGACTCTCGACATGCTTGGCCTCAGGAATGTGCACTACCGCGTGGGCGACGGTACGGCCGGCTGGCCCGAAGCCGCACCTTTCGACGGGATTATGGTCACCGCTGGGGCGCCTTTCATCCCCGGGCCGCTGGTCGACCAACTGGCTGACGGCGGGCGGCTGGTAATCCCAGTAGGCGATGCGAATGAGCAGACCCTCACCACCGTGCAGCGGCGCGGCGGTCGCACCATTGAAATGCCGGGCTTCCCCTGCCGTTTCGTAAAACTCGTCGGCAGTCACGGCTGGCCGGATACACCGCCGATCGAAACTGAGTCATGAACCATCGTGTCAGTTGAAATCGCGAATCTTCTCGATCACGTAATCCTGCTGAGCCTTTGTCATCTCCGGGAACACGGGCAGTGAGAGCACCTCCTGGCAGGCCTGTTCGGATACCGGCAGTTGGCCCTTGCGCCCGCCGAGATAGGCGAAGCACGGCTGCAGGTGCAGCGGCAGAGGGTAGTACACACCGGTGGCGATCTCTGCAGCAGCCAAGTGCTCTTTGAGTGCATCTCGTCGCGACGAGCGGATGGTGTACTGGTGATATACATGGTGGCAGCACGTTTCGACCGGCGGCGTCGTAACGGCGGAACCTGCGAGTCCGGCATCGTAGTTGGCGGCGTTGGCCCGCCGGGCGTCATTCCAGGCAGGTAGCTTGCGGAGTTTCACGCGCAGAGCCGCTCCCTGTATGCCGTCCAGCCGAAAGTTGCCGCCGATGAACGCGTGTTCGTACAGGCTGGTCTGGCCGTGGTTGCGCAGGCAGCGCAACTTGGCAGCAAATTCAGCGTCGTTGGTGAGTATCATGCCGCCCTCGCCCACCGCCGACAGGTTCTTGGTGGGATAGAACGACAAGGTCGCGGCCGTACCGTACGCGCCCACGCCACGATCGTTTCGACGCGCTCCCACCGCTTGGGCACCGTCCTCCACGACGGCCAAGCCGTGGCGTTGTGCGATGGACATCAGCCGATCCATGTCCGCGAGTTGGCCATACAGATGCACCGGCATTACGGCCTTGGTACGCGGCGTGATTGCTGCTGCGACAGCGTCGGGGTCGATATTGAAGGTGTCCGGCAGGATGTCTACGAAGACGGGCTTGGCGCCAGTGCGCGCTACGCTGCCCGCAGTGGCGAAAAAGGTAAAGGTCGGCACGATCACCTCGTCGCCCGGACCGATACCCAAGCCCATGAGGCTGATCAGCAGTGCATCCGAGCCGTTGCGGACCGCCACACCGTGCTTCACGCCACTGAGAGCGGCGATCTCCGACTCAAACGCTTCGACCTCCGGTCCCAACACATAGCGCTGGGAGTCGAGGACGTCCAACACTGCCTGCTTCACTTCCTTCTCAACCGATTTGGCTTGCGCTGCAAGATCAAGTAGTGGAACTCTCATGCGCGACAGTATCGCCGCAAGCATGAGTGACGACAACTCGGAGCCGAGTCGATCAGATCGATCTCAGATTACAGATCTCAGATTTGAAATCTCGGACTTCGCGCGCGCGAACATGCATGAGTGGTCTCGATCGACGTCGACAGAGAGCGTCGAGCAACCAAGTCCGTGCACTTGCGAGCGTCGCGAGACCCATCGTGTCTTCCGTTCAACCTGCGCTCGCGCGAGTGAGCGATGTTAGGTATCGCGCGCAAAAAAACTTCCGGGCTGGAACCATGTTCCGCCCGGAAGTGCGCCACGGCTAAGACAGCCGATTTTCGGAAGAGCTCGCCGCTATTGCGTCAGCCGAGTTTTGTGCCCGGCCGTCTCTGTTCTGTTCTCACCAACACTTGCCTGTCCCCCCGGACAGCTATGACTATATCGACAGCTTCCCAAGGGTGTCAATGAAGACATCGGCGAAAACGGCGATTTGCATGAAGAATATAAGTGCTGCAATTGCAGCTATTTATAATTTTCGACAGATTGGCCTCCGCCTCCGACGACCGCAAGTGACGCTCGCATCGGAACTTGCCCGACCTCGCCCCCAAAGGCACTTTTTGGAAAAAAGTTTTTGCCGGCTTCGGAGCTCAGTAGGTGAATCTCGGGGCCCGATTCGCGGGCTGTTCTGCAGTGAGTGCAGCCGACCTCAAGCGGGGCTGGACAAGGCTTCCGGGCAAACGCCGATGGCGCCCCAATGAAGGCGGATTCAAAGGTGGATGTTAGGGTCCGAGTCGATGACCCCGGCACCCAAACTACCACCGAACAACGAAGGGCAATTCTTGGGCAGACGGACTGAATCACAAGGCGACGGATTTTCGTCGGACGAGAGCGCCCCTCCG
>JBJKSL010000197.1:0-12774 GCA_046704145.1 Phycisphaerae bacterium | reverse complement strand
GGCACACGGCGTGCGAGAAGCTGTTCGGTGTCGACTTAACACCTCGCTGCAAAGTGATCCGCACGATCTGTGCGGAGTTGGCAAGGATACAGGATCATCTGCTGTGCATCGGGACAGCGGCGTTGGACTTGGGCGGGTTTACGGCATTTCTGTACGGTTTTAACGAGCGTGAATGGATCTACGATCTGTTCGAGGAACTCAGCGGCTCGCGCTATCACACCAGCTATACGCGGGTGGGCGGGCTGATGCAGGACATGCCCTCAGTCTGGCCTTCGCACGTGAAGGATTTTCTGAAGAGATTGCCGAGGGCGTATGACGACGTCGAGGCTCTGCTGAATCGCAATCGGATCTTCGTCGAGCGGACGAAGGGGATCGGCTACCTGAGCGAGGAAGATGCGATCGCCTGGAGCTGGACGGGACCTCTCGCCCGTGCGTCGGGAGTTCGTCGGGACCTGCGCAAGGACGAACCCTATCTGTGCTATGCGGACAATTGGGATGGCAAGGGCAGTTCGCCAGTGCAGTTCAAGGTGCCGGTGGCGCGGGGTGGGGATGTGTTGGCGCGGTATCTGGTACGGTTGGCGGAGATGCGTCAATCGGTGGCGATTATCGAGCAGCTCATCGACAACATTCCGGCGGGGCCGATCGATCACTTTGCGGACAAGAAGCATCCTGAAGTGTTGCCTCGCAAGCAGGAAGTTTATTTCAGCATCGAGGGGCTGATTCATCACTTCGAGATGGTGATGACCAATCGCGGGTTTGAGCCGCCGGTGGGCGAGGCGTACGGGGCGAACGAGACAGCAAACGGCGAGTTGGGGTACTACATCGTCGCGGATGGCGGCAAGTATCCGTACCGGGCACGGTGTCGGCCGCCGAGCTTCATCAACTATCAGGTGTTCGAGAAGCTTGTGATCGGGCATCAGATCAGTGACGTCGTCGCGATATTGGGGAGTCTGAATATCATCGCGGCGGAGTTGGATCGGTGAGGATGAAGTGGGAACGTGAGAAAGTGGGAACGTGGGAACGTGAGAAAGAATTGAAGGAAGATCGCGGGAAGGGATTTCCGCGGGAGTGAGTGCCGTAAAGGATTCCGGCACGAGCATTCTCAGCATGTGGGACTGGTTATGGCGTGGAAGGCTATTGAGAGACAGGCGCCGGCGTCGGACGACGCGGACAAGCCGCTGTTGAGCGAGGCGGTGAAGGAGAAGATTCGCGCGTTTCTGCCGCGATATCCGAACAAGCGGGCGGCGTTGCTGCCGGCGCTGCATGTGGTGCAGGAGACGTACGGGCACGTTTCGCATCGGGCTATGCGGGACATCGCTGAGGTGTTGGAGCTGCGGCCGGCGGAGGTGCTGGATACGGTTTCGTTCTACGCGCATTTCTGGACAAAGAAACGCGGGCGCAAGACGATCGTGGTGTGCCGGAGTTTGTCCTGTCAGTTGATGGGGGCGGACGAGGTGATTTCCGCGATCAAGGAGCGTCTGCAGATCGACGAGCACGAAACGACGGACGACGGCGAGTACAGCTTCATGACCGAGGAGTGTCTGGGGGCGTGCGAGCATGGGGCGTGTCTGCTGGTCAATGAGAAGCTGCACAGCCGGGTGCGGGCAGAGGACGTGGATAAGCTTCTGGCCGATCCGGACAACGACAAGCTGGATGTGCCGAGGAGTAAGCTGTACGACGGGGTGGAAGAGAAGAGTGAGTGAGAAGGTGGGAAAGTGGGAAAGTGAGAAAGTGAAGAAGAAATCGCGGGAAGAGATTCCCGCGGGAGTGCGTGCCGGAAGGGATTCCGGCACGAGCGAGAATCAGAAGATAGAAGATAGAAGTGAGAGAGACGGACGCGGGAAGATAATCAAGCACGAGCAAGCTGAAGAGTCATGGCTAGTTTTGAACCGGTATTGTTGAGGAACGTGGGGGTCGAGGGATCGCGGACGCTGCGCGTGTATGAGTCGCGGGGCGGGTATGCGGCTGCGCGGAAGGCGTTGACCTCGATGTCCGCGGACGAGGTGGCGGACGAGGTTCGCAAGAGCAATCTTCGTGGCCGTGGCGGGGCGGGGTTTCCGACGGGGGTGAAGTGGGGATTCCTGCCGAAGGATCGTACGCTAACGTACTAGAGTGTGAACTTTGATGAATCCGAGCCGGGGACATTCAACAACCGCTACCTGGTGGAGAATGATCCGCACCAGTTGCTGGAAGGCATCCTGATCGCCGGGCATGCGACCAAGACGGTGACGGCGTACATCTACATTCGCGTCGAGTTCCACGAGGTGTTTCATATTCTGCAGCGTGCGTTGGATGAGGCGTACGCAGCGGGGTACTTCGGCAAGAACATCTTCGGCACGGAGTACTCGCTGGACTGCTACATTCATCGCGGTGCGGGGGCGTACGTCTGCGGCGAAGAGACGGGCTTGATGGAGTCGCTGGAGGGCAAGCGTGGTTGGCCGCGGATCAAGCCGCCGTTCCCGGCGATTGAAGGTGTGTTCCGCAAGCCGACGGTGGTGAACAATGTCGAGACTTTGGCATGCCTGCCGCACATTGTCGAGCGTGGGGCGGGGTGGTTCAACAGCATCGGCACGCCGGGCAGTGCGGGGTCCAAGCTGTACACGATCAGTGGGCCGGTGAAGCGGCCGGGATGTTTTGAGGCGCCGCTGGGGCTGAGCGTTCGCGAGTTGATCTACGGCGATGATTACGGCCGGGGCATGATCGGGGACAAGAAGGTCAAAGGTGTGATTCCGGGCGGTTTGTCGGTGGGGATACTTACGGCGGACGAGTTGGACTGCAAGCTTGATTTTGATGACGTGCGCAAGTACGGCCTGCTGGGGCTGGGGACGGCGGGGACCATCGTCATCAATGAGGATGCGGACATTCGCAAGGTGTTGGCGAATGTGGCGAGGTTTTATGCACACGAGTCGTGCGGACAGTGTACGCAGTGTCGCGAGGGCACGGGCTGGATGGCCAAGATGGCTGAGCGGCTGGCGGCGGGGGCGGGGCGGATCGAGGATCTGGATCTGATCACGCAGTTGACGTTCAACATGGGCATGATGCCGGGCATGAGCATTTGCGGTCTGCCGGACGGGGCGGCGTATCCGATTCGGACGATTCTGCAGAAGTACCGTAGCGAGTTTGAGGAGCACATCCGGCGTGCGGATGCCGTGCACGTGGAGGCGGCGATCAAGCGGCGGGTGCCGACGGCGTATTCGTTGCCCATCTGGGGGCAGCCGGTGCCGCCGGGCAAGCAGACCGAGGGGGTTTGGAGTTGAGTGGGGGAAAGCGAGAAAGTGAGAAAGTGAGAAGGTGGGGAAGTGGGAACGCGGAACGTTAGATGGTGAGAAGGGCTGCTGACCCTGCTCGCTTGGAACCTGTAAGTTTGTGTTCGCCGAAGGCAACGTTTTTATGCCGACGATCATCATAGATGGCAAGTCTGTGCAGTGCCGAGAAGGTATCAACGTCCTTCAAGCTGCGCTGGAGGCAGGGTGGGACATTCCGCACTACTGCTATCACCCGGCGTTGACGGTGGTGGCTTCATGCCGGCTGTGCCTGATGGAAATGAAGATGCCGGACCCGAAGACCAAGGAGATGGTCTGGGCTCCGAAGTTGATTCCGAGTTGCCAGACGCCGGTGCGCGAGGGCATGGAGGTACGGTTCGACTCGCAGGCGGTGAAGAACAACCAGGAACGGGTGATGGAGTACTACCTGGTCAATCACCCGCTCGACTGTCCGGTGTGCGACAAGGCCGGCGAGTGTTATTTGCAGGATTACAGCTTCAACTTCGGCAAGGCTCGCTCGCGGGTGATCGACCCCAAGTACAAGACTCCGAAGAAGGACATTGGGCCGCTGACACTGCTGTACCAGGATCGGTGTGTGCTGTGCTCGCGGTGCGTGCGGTTCGCCAAGGAGGTGGCGGGCACGGGCGAGTTGTGCATCGTCAACCGCGGCTATCGGGCGGAGATCGATGTGTTTCCGGGCGAGCCGTTGACGAATGCGTTGCAGGGCAATGTGGTGGATCTGTGTCCGGTGGGGGCGCTGCTGAGTAAGGACTTCTTGTTCAAGCAGCGAGTGTGGTTCCTCGAGACGAGGGATTCGATCTGCCGGGCGTGCGGTACGGGTTGTGCGATACGCGTGGACGAGAACGATGAGAGGGTCTATCGCTTGCGGCCGCGCTACAACCCGGGCGTGAACGAATGGTGGATGTGCGACGAGGGCCGTTTCGGCTGGAAGTTCGTGCACGACGAGAAGCGGATCAGGCTGCCGCGCGTGCGACGTGGGAGCCAGGTCGAGACGGCTACGTGGGATGCGGTGCCGGCCATCGTGCGGCAGCGGGTAGGAGGGCTTGCAGTTGAGGGGGTCAGTCCCCATTTTCCCAAAGCTGAAAATGGGGACAGACCCCTCCACGATGGGGACAGACCCCTGGCAGCGTTGTTGTCGCCGGAGATGTCGTGCGAGGAGGCATGGCTGCTGGCGACGTTCCTGCGGTCGGTGGCGCCGGATGCGGTGCTGGCGATGGGCGACGTGCACGTGGCGGATGAGGATCGGCGGTTTCCGGCGTGTAGTGCGGAAGGCAAAGAACGGTTCATCATTCGTGCGGAGAAGAATCCGAACCGCCGGGGGGTGGAGGCCGTGCTACGTGGCGTGGGCGGGAATGTGACCACGCGAGACGATCTCGTCGCACGGGCGGGCAAGGGGGAGTTCAAGATTCTATGGATTGTCGGCGGGTATCCGCAGGCAGATTGGGCGGGGAAGGATCTGGTCGCGGCCGCGGGCAAGGCCGAGGTGCTGGTGGTGCAGGACATGTTCGAGAGCGGGCTGACGTCAGCGGCACACGTGGTGTTGCCGTTTTGTGCGTGGCTGGAACGCGAGGGCACGTTCATGAACCATCAGGGCCTGGTGCAGCCGTTCTCGCGGGCGATCAAACCGCCGGAAGGTGCGATGGCGGACGGGCAGTATTTGTGGTCGATTGCTGGTCATGTGGGGCTGTTTCAGGCAGCGAAGGTGCGCGAGATGATGGTGGCCAGCGTGCCGGAGATGGCGAATGTACACGTGCCGCCGGTGCCGCCGGAGCATCAGCATTGAAGAAATGCTGAATGCAGAATGCAGAATGCAGAATTGAAGAGAATGACGAAAGAATTCCGAAGCGCTAATGACGAAATGGATTCGCACGAGAGTCTCTACGTATGCTCGGGTTTGTAGTTACGCAGTTTTGGTTTAGTGTTGCTTTGATGGCGGTGCTGTTGGGGGACATCCTGACAGCGGTGGCCTACTGTATCCTGTTGGAGCGGAAGGTGTCCGCGTGGATGCAGGATCGGGTGGGGCCGAACCGCGTGGGGCCGGGTGGATTGCTGCAGCCGTTGGCGGACGGGCTCAAGTTCTTCATCAAGGAAGACATCATCAGCCGTAACGTCGACCGGACCATGTTCGTGCTGGCACCGGCAATCGCGTTTACGGTGGCGGCGGTGGCGTTCGCGGTGATTCCGTGGGCCGGGGAGTTGAAGATCGACGGGCAGGTGTTGTACTCGCAGGTGGCCAACCTCGATATCGGGCTGTTGTACATTTTGGCCGTCGGATCGCTGGCCGTTTACGGCGTGGTGCTGGGCGGCTGGGCGAGCAATAACAAGTATTCGTTCTTCGGTGGCATGCGTGGTGCGGCGTCGATGCTGAGCTACGAGGTGCCGATGGGCCTGGCGCTGCTGGCGATCGTGATGACGGCCGGCGAGGTGCGGCTGGAGCGTATCGTCTCGCAACAGATAGGTAGTACGTGGAACATCCTGCTGGATCCGGTGGCTTTCATCATTCTGCTCACCACCATGTTTGCGGAGACGAATCGGGCGCCGTTCGATCTGGCCGAGGCGGAGCAGGAACTCATCGGCGGGTACCAGACCGAGTACAGCTCGATGAAGATGGCGATGTACTACCTCGGCGAGTACTTCCACATGATCACGGCCAGCGCGTTTCTGGCTGTGCTGTTTCTGGGCGGGTGGGAGCTGTTCCCGTCGAGCGAACTGACCGGCTGGGCGTGGGTGCACTGGTTGAACTTCTCGCCGACGTGGCCGGCGTTTTTGTGTCGCTTCGGGATCATGTCCGGGAAGATCTTCGGGTTCATCTTCTTCTTTATGTGGGTGCGGTGGACGCTGCCGCGGTTCCGCTTCGATCAGCTGATGGGCATGTGCTGGCGGGGGTTGGTGCCGATCGGGCTGCTGCTGGTGACGTGGGTTGGCATACTGGTTTACTATGGCCGGCCGATCTCGATCTGGGCCACGATTGGGAACCTGGTGATTATCGCGGCCATGCTGGTGTACGTGGCATTGCGGCCGCCGCGGCTGACGGGCAGGCAGGCGGATCTGCCGGAGGTTGGCGTTTGAAGAGTGGGAAGGTGGGAAAGTGAGAAAGTGGGAACGTGAGAAGATGAGAACGTGGGAAAGTCAGAACGGGTGAACTGGGTGCGTGGGCATGAGTGTTAGCCTCATAGTTGCGACAGCTTTGAGCTTGATGGCTGCTCCCAGTGAGAAGCAGATTCTCGACGGGGCGGATGCACGCATTCAGCGGTATCGCACGGCAGAGGTCGTGGTGCGGGTGCTGGATGTGGAGGGCAAGCCGCTGCCCGCGGGGACGGCAGTGCGGATCGAGCAGACGCGGCATGATTTTCTGTTCGGATGCAACATATTCGCCTTGGGGAAGTTGTCTACGGCGGAAGAGAACTCGGCGTATGAGAAGTACTTCTCGGAATTGCTCAATTACGCAACGTTGCCGTTCTACTGGTGGGGATACGAGACTGAGCCGGGCAACGAAGGGTACAAGCGCATTGAGGAGATCGCGGCCTGGTGCACGGCACACAAGGTTACGATGAAGGGCCATCCGCTGGCGTGGAACTTCCACGATCCGCAGTGGATTCCGAAGGATATCGAGTTGGCCGAGCCTTTGCAGATGGCGCGCATTTTTCGCGAGGTGAACCGGTATAAGGGGACGATCGACCTGTGGGACGTGGTGAACGAGGCCACGGCGTATGACCGGAAGGAGTGTTGGAAGAACTCGCCGGTGCTGACGGGTATGATTCACCAGGAGGGCGTGGGGCCGTATTTGCGAGAGGCGTTCAAGATGGCCCGGGCGGCGAATCCGAAGGCGACGCTGGTCATCAATGATTATCGCGTTGGCGAGGATTACGCGGCCAAGGTGCTGAACGAGTTGTTCGATGATTCCGGCAAGCCAATGTTCGATGTGATCGGGATACAGTCGCACCAGCATGATGGGCCGTGGCCGGTCACGAAGGTCTGGGACGTGTGCGAGAGTTTTGCACGGTATGGCAAGCCGCTGCACTTTACGGAGACGACGTTTCTATCCGGGGCACTGGGCCGGCATCTGACGGAAAAGCAGCCGGGGTTCAAGTGGGTCAGTACGCCGGAAGGTGAGCAGCGGCAGGCGGCGGAGGCGGCTCGGTTCTACACGGTGCTGTTCAGTCATCCGGCGGTGGAAGCGATCACTTGGTGGGATTTCGCCGACAAGGGAGCTTTCATGTCGGCTCCGGCGGGTTTGCTGGGGCAGGATCTCAAGCCCAAGCCGGCGTACGTGGCGTTGAAGAAGCTGATCAAGGGCAAGTGGTGGACGCAGAAGACGGCGAAGGTGGCGGACGACGGCACGGTGAAGTTCCGCGGCTTTTATGGTGATTATCGACTGATGGCGGGTGCGGAAGGTGCGGCGGCGAGCGGGACGTTCGGGCTGCACAAGGGTGCGGCCGGGTCGATCGAGGTGCGAGTGAAACAGTGAGATTTGACGGGCTGGAAGCCGGTCCCACAGAGAGGTAAGACAGACCGGCAAGATGCCGGGCCCACAGAGAGATAAGACAGACCGGCAAGATGCCGGTCCCACAAAGAGAGGAAGGCAGGCCGGCAAGATGCCGGTCCTAAACGAAATGATCAAGGACGAGGACATCATCCTGATCGAAGAGCCGAAGCTGACTGCGGCGGACAAGCTGTATCTGCCGCAGGTGGTGATGGGGCTGCAGACGACGTTTCGCCATCTGTTTCAGAAGAAGCTGACGGTGCAGTATCCCGAGCAGCGTAAGCCCATGCGGCTGGACAACTATCGCGGGGTGCATCGGCTGAATCGCGACGAGCAGGGGCGGGTGGCGTGTGTGGCGTGCTTCATGTGTCAGACTGCGTGTCCGGCGCACTGCATCCACATTGAAGGTGGTGAGTCGCCCTGGCCGGACCGCGAGAAGTACCCGATCAAGTTCGATATCGATGAACTGCGGTGCATCTACTGCGGTATGTGTGAAGAGGCGTGTCCGGTGGACGCGATCGAGCTTACGCCGGAGTATTCGCTGGTAGGTCTGACGCGGGACGAGATGATTTTCGACAAGCAGAAGTTGCTGGAGATGTTCGATCGTACACGTGAGATCAAGGCGCGGAAGAATCCCGAGATAACGGGTTATCCGGTTGGGGATAAGCCAATTCCACGAGTGGACACCGACGAGACCGAGCCAGGAGGTTACGGAACGTGACACCAGGGCAGCTTTATGGCTTATATGCAGTTCTGGTGCTGCTGGCGGGCGGCGTGTATCTGGCCATGCCCGCAGAGCGGCCGGCGGCGCTTCATCGGCGGCTGTCGGTGGCGGGATTTCTGGTGGCTGCGGGAGGGCTGGTCTGGCTGGGCTTCTATCTGGTGCAGTGGCTCGGAGCGGGCGAGGAAGGCCGCGTATTCTTTGCGATCTTCTCGGTGCTGGCGATTGCTGCGGCAATACGCGTGGTGACGCATCGGCGGCCGGTGTATAGCGCGGTGTATTTGGTGCTGGTGGTGTTGGCGACAACGGGGCTGTGCGTGCTGGCGGCGGCGGACTTCCTCGCGGCGGCACTGGTGATCGTGTATGGCGGGGCGATCCTGGTTACGTATGTGTTCGTGATCATGCTGGCCCAGCAGAGAGGCGATGCTCCGTACGACGTGTACTCGCGTGAGCCGTTCGCGGCGGTGGTGCTGAGCTTTGCACTGTTGGCGGCGACGACGCAGGCCATGGTGTCGGTGGATCCGATTGCCGAACATGCGGCACAGGCGCGGGAGTTGGTGCATGATGGGCTTTCTGTGGGACGTTTGGACCGGCAAGATGCCGGTCCCACAGAAAAGCGGAAAGACCGGCAAGATGCCGGTCCCACACATGCTGTTACCGGCCCAACAGATGCTGTTGCCGGCCCAACAGATGCTGTTGCCGGTCCCACACATACTGTTGCTGGGCCTACACATTCTGCTGCTGACCGCACACCGGCTGCTGCGGACAGAGTCGGGACGGCGCAGGCGGAGGCCAAGGAACTCGGGAATGTGCGCATGGTCGGTCGCGTGCTGATGGGGCGGTACATGATCGCGGTGCAGTTGGCGGGGATTCTGATGCTGGTGGCGATGGCCGGTGCGATTGCCGTCGCTCGCAAGCGAATCGAGCATGAGTACTGGACGCCGTTCGAGCAATCGCAGGCAGAGCCGCGGCCGCGGACTGGTGGTCGTCACGTTGAGCCTTTTGTGAAGGTGGAACGCCGTGAGCATCGTTAACGTCTACGTGCTGGTGGGTGCGATTCTGTTCGCGATCGGGCTGATGGGGTTTCTGGCCCGGCGGAACCTGATCGTCATGTTCCTGGCTACGGAAGTGATGTTCCAGGGCGTGATTCTGAACCTGGTTGGCTTTGGGATTCGCTACGGCAACCTCACCGGGCAGGCGTTTTCGCTGTTTCTGATCGTGATCGCGGCGGTGGAAGCGGGGCTGGCGTTGGGCTTGATCATGCTGCTGTATCGGCGGACGGGCACTTTGGACGCGGAGGAGTGGCAGAGGATGAAGGGGTGAGGAAAGCTGTTCGCTATTAGCTGTTAGCTGTTAGCCAGAAGAGACACCGACAACTGGACTCATACGGGAATGACTCTGACGTTTGAACAGTTTGGGATGCTGAAGGTCGCACCGCTGGTGCCGTTGCTGCCGTTGCTGGGAGCGGTGATCATCGGGCTGTTTGGTTCGCGCTTGCTGAAAGGGGCGAGCCACTGGCCGGCGATTCTGGGCGTGGCGGGGGCGTTGTTCTGCAGCGGGATCATCTTCGGCGTGTTGCGGCATGCGACAGCGGAGACGGTGCAGCGCTTCAATGCGACCTATCAGTTGTTCTCGTGGATTCCCGTGGTGGGGGGAATCGCTTTTGACGTGAACTTCAAGATCGATCCGCTGACGGCGGTGATGCTGCTGACGGTGTGCACGGTGTCGCTGTTGGTGACGATCTACTCTCGCGATTACATGCGAGAGCACGGCCATCCGGAACGCGGCTACGAGCGGTACTTCGCGTTCATTGCACTGTTTGTGTTCAGCATGTGCACGTTGGTGCTGGCGGGCAACTTCCTGCTGTTGTACCTGGGGTGGGAGTTGGTCGGCCTGTGCAGCTATTTGCTGATCGGGTTCTACTATCAGCGGCCGTCGGCGGCTGCGGCGGCGAAGAAGGCGTTCATCGTCAACCGGATTGGTGACTTCGGGTTCGGGCTGGGCGTGCTGGCGATCTATTACTGGATGGTGCCGTTCGCCAAGCACGGCGAGAGCCCGCTGAACTACGCGTTTGTGTTCGAGAATGTGCGGCACCTGTCGCAGGCGCAGTGCACGACCATTGCGTTGCTGCTGTTCTGCGGTGCGGTGGGCAAGAGTGCACAGCTGCCGTTGTACGTGTGGCTGCCGGACGCGATGGAGGGTCCGAGCCCGGTGTCGGCGTTGATTCACGCGGCGACGATGGTGACGGCCGGCGTGTACATGGTGGTGCGCTGCGGGGCGATCTTCGTGCAGTCGCCGCTGGCCCTGAGCGTGGTGACGGCGGTCGGGGCGGTGACGGCGTTGTATGCGTCGACTATCGCGATTGCGCAGTACGACATGAAGCGCATCCTTGCGTACTCGACCATCAGCCAGTTGGGATACATGTTCCTGGGTGCGGGCGTGCTGGCGGCGGATTCGGCTATCTTCCACCTGTTTACGCACGCGTTCTTCAAGGCGTTGCTGTTCCTTGGGGCGGGCAGCGTGTTGCACGCGTTGGGCGGGGTGATCGACGTACGCAAGTTCAGCGGGTTGCGACGCGTGATGCCCTGGACGTGTGCGACGTTCGTTATAGGCTCGCTGGCGTTGGCAGGGTTTCCGTTTTTCTCGGGCTTCTTCAGCAAGGACGAGATTATCCACGCGGCTTTTCAACGGCACGCGGTGTTCGGCATCATAGGCCTGGTGACCGCGCTGCTGACCGCGTTTTACACGTTCCGCATGGTGTTCCTGGCCTTCTGGGGCGAGGAGCGGATACCGGAGGGCGTGCATCCTCATGAGTCCGGGCCGTGGATGGTCGTGCCGCTGGTGCTGCTGGCAGTTGGGGCAGCCGGAGCGGGGTATCTGGGCGTGACGCCTGAGGCCGGCGGGTTTGCGGGCATGCTCGCGCCGCATGGTCCGTTTCAGCACTTCCTGGCACCGTCGGTAGAGCCGTATCGGGCACACGTCGTCGAGCAGGGCAGCGAGGGCTACGCGATGATGTGGGTCTCGTCGGTGATAGCGGTGATCGGCATCATTGCGGCGTGGTATCTGTATGCCTACCGTCGCGACGTTGCGACCAGGATTGCCGAGGACATGCCTGAAGCGCACACCCTGCTGTACAACAAGTATTACGTTGACGAGTGGTACGACGCGGCCATCGTGCAGCCGCTGTGGCGTCTTGGGCGGTTGGCGTACGCCACGGATCAGATCGTGGTGGATGGCATACTGGCTTTGATTACAGCGGTGCCGAGGACCGTGGGGGCGGTGTTCCGGAGCTTGCAGGATGGTTTGATTCAGAGTTACGGGCTGACGATGACGGCGAGTCTGCTGTTGATCGTGCTGATTGCCCTGATGATCAGATAGCTGAGAAAGGGAACCATTGATCGCGTTGCTGCATGGATGGCTGTTGACGATTCTGATCCTGCTGCCGGTAGCGGGGGCGGTGGCGGTGGCGGTCATGCGCACGGAGGACGCCACGGACGTCGATCGACGCCGCGTCAGTGGAGTGGCGTTTGCGTGGTCGCTGGTCGTGCTGGTGCTGGCCGTGCTGGCCGTGGGGTTCTACTACCAGGCGCAGGTCGAAGGCGGCGCGTCGGTGCGGGCGGCGGGCGAGACGGCTCTGTCCACGAACGTCACCTGGATCGGCGACATGGAGACTTCGCCGGTCGGCAGGGCATCGCGATATCTGGATCTGCGATACAGCGTGGGCGTTGACGGGCTTAGCATCTGGCTGGTGCTGTTGACCGCGTTTCTGACCACGCTGGGGATCTGGGCGAGCTTCACCTACATCCGCACGCGGCTGAAAGAATTCTACGCATTGATGCTGCTGTTGGAAGCGGCGATGATCGGCGTGTTCTGTGCGCGGGATCTGCTGCTGTTCTACATCTTCTTCGAGTTCACGCTGATCCCCATGTACTTCATCATCGCTGTGTGGGGTGGGGCCGAGCGGCGATTCGCGGCGATCAAGTTCTTCCTGTACACGTTCACCGGCAGCATGATCATGTTCGCGGGCATTCTGTACCTCGCGTATTCGGCGTGGTCGTTGCCGGCGGCACAAGGGGGAGTGGGGCGGTTCACGTTCGACCTGGACACGCTATACAAGCTGCACCTGAGTTCGCGCGAGCAGTGGTGGTTGTTCCTGGCGTTTGTGGTAGGTTTCGGCGTGAAGGTGCCGATCTGGCCTCTGCACACGTGGTTGCCGCTGGCTCACACGGAGGCTCCGACGGCGGGCAGTGTGCTGCTGGCGGGCGTATTGCTGAAGTTGGGGACGT
>JBJKSL010000196.1:0-4252 GCA_046704145.1 Phycisphaerae bacterium | reverse complement strand
AGGTTGCGACGGCCAGGCACAGCACGATGAAAGCTGTGCGGCGTTGCGAAATCGGGGCGGCTGCCCGTTGTTCGGATAGCGGCCTAGCGGGGTACAAATCCGCGGTCACGGCGTTCTCCTTTCACAGACGTTTCGGGCTTGGCTTGGCCGAGGCGGTAGCGGAACTCCCAGCCGTTGCGCTCCACGAGGACGCTGTTGCTGGTGATTTCGACGATCTTGAAGTCGTTATCGATGACGGCACCTTCGGTGACGATGTGGTCTCCCAGCAGGGCTGCGAGACGTCCGTCGCAGACGGAGATGCCGGTCAATTGCCAGGGGGGAGCGGCTGGGCTCTTCTCGGCGGCAGGGCCGGGGACGTTCGCTTGGGTACGTTCGGTGAGGCGTGGCGAGTAGAACGGATCGCGCGGCCAGGTCGCGGGGGCGGCGCCGGCCTGCTGCAGGATGATGCGCGGGTCGTCGGCGTAGACGATCTCTCCGGTTTGCGACTTAAATGTGGCACCAAGGATGGCCGGCGTCGGGTCAAGGGCCACGGCGGCGGGCATGGGCGGTGCGGGGTTCGCGGGGATAGGCGCAGCGGCAGCGGATGCAGGCGTGACTCGCCCCATGATGGCCACGATGCGCCAGGCCAGAAAGATCGCACCGGGCACCAGCACGTACAGGCATTGCTTCTCTCGCCGGCTCATGGTCGAAGCTCCTTGGGTTGCTGAGGTTTCAGTTGAAAAGCTTCGATGCCCACGTCGGCGCGAAGGGTTCCGAAGGGTTTGTCCGGCCCGTGCTGTTCGGCCTCGACGGTGAGCGAGGTGACCTGTAGCGGCAGACGTGTTTCGCGGAGTTGGTCGAGCAGCTTGCACAGCGATGCACAATCCGCGCGCAGGGTGAGTTGGCACGCGGTGGGCGGGTTTGCATCCTGCTTGCCGTTTCTCAGGTGTGTCTTGGCACGTGCGGGACGAATGGATTGCACTCTGATGCCGGCCTGGTTGCAGGTGGAGCCCATTTCGGCGACGACCAAAGCCGGTTGCCGCGCGTCTTCGCACTTCTGCTGCAAGTTTTCTTCCGTCGCCAGGATGGCATCGACCGCGGGCTTGCGGGCTGCGAGCTGTTGTAGCTGGCCCTCGAGTTGGCGCGATTCGCCCAGGACTTCCTGCAGCGTCCGCGTGGCAGCGTTCGCGCGCTGGCGTGCGAACACGACGGCGGTGCCGGCGAGTGCGGGCAGCAGCAGTGCGGCTCCGCACAGCAGGTAGGCCGAGGTTGGCAGTGGGGGCAGCTTCATGACCGACCTCCCGAAATTGAGAAGGCTGACGACAGTGAGGCCGGCGGTGGCGGCGTGGGTTTGGCCGGCGCAGGTTTCAGCGTGGTGGGGAAAACGACCCGCATTTTGAGTCGCAGTTCGACGCGGTCGGCATCAGGCTGCAGGCCACCGATGGCGTCGCCTGCGGAGACCACCTCGACGGATTCAAAGAAGGGCGATGCCTGCAGGCTGCGCAGGGGGCCCTGGATGACGCGGTCGAGGCCGCCGGAAGTCTCATCGCGGAACACGAGAGCGGTGACGAGCATCTCGACGGCGTTGTCCTTGCGCTCGGCCTGTATCTGGCGGAGGACCATTTGCTGGGGCAGGGTTTCGGCGAGCACTTTCATGACGCCGGGCCAGTCGGGCACGCATTTGGTGAAGGTGTCGACCTGGTTCTGCCATTGTTCGATACGATTGGCCTTGGCCACGTTCTGTTGGAACCGGGCGAGCTGACTGCGTGACTGCTGTAGGACGGCAGTATTGGCGGCCAGATTGGCCTGCAGTTCGTTGCCGGCTCGGAAGATGGCGATAGCGGCGATGAGCAGGGCGGCGGCAGTGGCCAGGCCACAGATGCTGGTGACGTTGAGGATGGATCTCAGGCGGCGTGCGCGGCGAAGCTCGCCGGGGAGCAGACTGGGCAACTGCCGACCGCGATCGATGGCATAGCTCGATGGCGCAAGGCCGATCCACTCCACGGGCGACATGCTGTCGGCCGATTCGGCAACTTCCTGGCCTTGCCAGGCTGCGAACAGTTGGCTTACTTGCTTGTCGACCTCGATGTCGGCCGGGACTCGGCCGTCGAGAGCGGTGGCCAAGCCGGGCACGGCAGCGCCGGGACCGGTGAGGAAGAGCTTTTGAACGGCGCGACTCGGGTCGCTGGCCGAGGTGAAGGTCAGCCACTGCGTGAAGGAGCGTCCCCACTGTTGCAGGACGGGCTCGAGCAGCGGCAGGATGCTTTCGGCGGGCACGTTGAGAGCTTCGACCATGGTGCGCAGTTCCGGGATGCCGGAGGTGTCGCGGAAGCGGCGAGCCTCGGCTTCGGAAAGCGTGATGGGTTGTTCGCCGGCGATGATCGGCCGCATCATGGCGGCGGTCAGATCGGCAAGGCCGGCGGGCAATTCGTTGATCACGGTAACGAGGCCCTTCTGGCAGACTACCAGCGTGGTCGCGGATTCATCGAGGAAAGCCGCGGCGATGGGCTGTTCATCGCGTTCGTGCAAGCGGGCGACAAGAAGAGCTTCAACGGCTGCAGAGGCCGGCAGGACATCATCGACGTGAAGGCCGGCTTTGGTTGCGGCTGCGCAGGTGGAATCGAGCAGTTCAGTCGGTGCACTCGCGGCCTGGTACCAGTATTCAGCGGCACCTTCGGCCGCAGGCTGCATGGGTCCTTCGACGGCGATGGTGGCCCGAGCCACTTCGTAGGGCAGTCGCTTGGCGAGCTTCAGGCGGATGGCTTTGAGAGCCGCCGGTCGCTGCAGTTTGGGTAGCTTGATATGATGCGATGCGACCAAGGCCCCGCCCAGCAGGATGGTCGCTCGGCAGCCGACGAGGTGGTGGTCGCGAACGCACTGGCCTAGCGCGGTGACGAGGTTTTCGTCGGCGAGGGCCTGGGTGTCGCGACTGCGGCCGGCAGCATGGAAGGTGCCGAGGACCTCGATGCGCGATTTAGCGGGCTGCGCCGGGTCCGGATGCATGCGCAGCAAGGCGGCTTCCGGGCCGACGGCCTGAAGAACAAGGATGTCACGTCGCAGAGCCATCTTTCATACAACTCCGTTTACTACTACTGCATCGTGGCTTCCACCACGCGCGTGCACTGCTGCCAGTCTCCGGTGCTGGTGACCTTGTCGGCCGCGTACCGCACGTGAAAGCTTCCGGTGCCGATGCTGGGGTCATCAGCGTCGTTGCCGTCGTTAGAGATCGTGCCCACGCCGCCATCGCCGTCGAGGTCGGCGTTGTTCTTGAGTTCGAAGAGCGAGAATTCCACGCCACTCTCGGCTGCATAGAAAGCACCGTTGGCAGCGAGGTTGCCCAGGGCGCCTCTGGCTCCGGTGGCGGTGGCCTGGAAGACCCAGAGCACGAGGGTACCGACGACGAGCAGTGCAGCGGCGAAAACGAGGGCAGCCACGCCCCGGCGGGCGAAGGGGCGTTCATTGCCGCGCACATTTGGGTTTCTATGAGGAGGCTTCATTCTGGAAGCTCCTTAGATAGACCCGCGAGCGCATCTGCACGGCTTCGGTGCCGCGCTCCAGGCGGATTTCCACGGCGATTTGCCGGACCGCTGCGCACTGTGCGGGGTTCAACGGCGTGGGGGTCAACTCGGTGCCGTCAGCCATGTAGTAGTGGAGGCTGAACGATGCGAGGTCGCGAGTCATGACCTGCCAGGTGGTCCTGGCGTCGTCGCTCATTTCCAGATTGTTGCCGTTCAAGCGGAAGCCGTAATCGTCGAAGGCCAGAGCAGTGCTTGCGGCGGAGATGATCTGGGCCTGGCCGGTCATGCCGGCGTCTTGCGAGATTTCGCGGACGTAGCGGAGGATCTGTTCGAGGCTGCGGGCGGCGGATTCGGTGAGTTCGGCGCGGACGGCTGCTCCGCTGCGCACGCGGGAGGACTCGATGACCAGGGTGGCAGCCATCGACCCGATGATGGCGGTCAGCGAGGTGGCCACCAACAGCTCGAGGAGCGTGAAGGCGCGTACTGTCTTGGTGTGTCCTGCACCAATCACGGTTGCGTACTCCGTTACGACGCCCGCGATGGATCAGTAGTCGGCGAACAGGTGGGCAACTTGTACCTGGCGTGCCCCGCCGTCCCACTGAACCGTAACGACCACCTTCTTGAGCCCGGAGCCGGGCTGCGGGGTGGTCAGGTCAGCCGCGACCTCCGTGATCGCGACGTTTCGGTTGTACTTCGGGTAGCCGTCCACGGGGTTTTCGGCCGGGAAGTTGGCCGCCGTGATCTGGGCGTTCCCG
>JBJKSL010000195.1:0-6210 GCA_046704145.1 Phycisphaerae bacterium | reverse complement strand
CATACCAGCTGGAGCAACGGGTTTTCATCCCAATCTTCCCGCGACTTGTCCCCAGTGCTCCCATCATTTTCCAAGCACGAAATCAGCCACCACCGGCCGATGGTCCGATGCCACTGCTTGCGGGATCACTCGGCAGCCGGTGCTGCGCAGGCCGGGATACTGGTTGTAGAAAATGTAGTCGATCCGCCGGTCCGGCTTGTCCGCCCGAAACGTCGGTTCCAACGCCGCCTCGCCACTGCATGCGTTGGTGAGAAACTCGCCAATCGCCGCCACCACGCGAGTCTCCGGCGTCGTGTTGAAGTCCCCCGCCAGGATGATCGGCCGATCCTTGATTTGCTCAACCTTCTGCCGAATGAAGGCGACCGACGCCATCCGCTCTGCGTCATCGGCCTGATGATCGACGTGCGTTGCGATGAATACGAGTTCGCCCGCCTTGGTCTTGACGTGCGTCTCGATCATGCCCCGCTGCTCGTTGTTGCCCAGCCGCGGCAGCCGATAGTACTCGTGCGACTCGATCGGCAACCGGCTAAGGACGGCGTTGCCGTAATCGCCACCCTGCAGATCGATGTTCTTCTCGAAAACCACCATCATTCCCGTCAATTCCGCGAGCTTGGCCGCCTCATCGATGCCGCCGCTTCGCTTGACGCCCTTGTCCGCCTCCTGCACCGCAACCAGGTCCGGCTGGGCCTCCTTAATAATGCCCGCGATGCGCTCCACGCTGAGTTCCTTGTCCAAGCCCTCAGCATGATGAATGTTGTACGTCATCACGCGAAGCGTCATCGGCTGAGTCTGCGAACAGCCAACCACCGCCAACGACACCAGCACAATCAGCCCAATACAATACCTGCGCGTCATCGAGTTCCCTTTCCTTCCAAACAAACAACCAGCGTCCCTACCCATATGCCGTCTTCGCCATCCGCTCTATCTGCGTCCATCTGCGGGCAGTCTTCAATGCTGTTTGCGCATGAGATCATCAACCGCCTTGGCCAATTCTTCGAGATACTCATCCCCCTGCGGGTGGTGAGTAATGCCCACGAGGATGTAGTGCCGACCGTCCTTGCCGGTGACCACGGCTGAATCGTGTCGCCAATCCTCCCACGTGCCCCACTTGCGGATGATCTGCACGTCGCGACCGGCCAGGCCTTTGACGAATTTGATGTTATCGTGCGGTAATTCGGGCGTCTCGAAGATCTCGCGCATCTTCTTTGACGCTGCCGGTGAGACCAGCCGCCCTTCCTCCAACAGCAGGAAGAATCGCAGCACCTGCCGCACGGTTATCGCGTGCGAATGCCCGCCTATCGGATCCGTATAGCGTTCATCGCTCGGCCCGTAGTGCTTGCCGACCCAGTTCCCGCCGCCGTGCGTCTTGTCGTAGAAGCCGGCCTCGTTGAGCACGCGTTGGATGGTCTTGAGCCCCATCTGCCGCGAGAACTTGGCCGCCATCTCGTTGCTGCTGATCTTGGCCATCATGCCCAACTCGTGCTGGGTGGTCGCGTCGAGCGAGGTGGCCGCCTCCGGATGCAGCTTGAAGTACGCATACAGGATGCCGATCTTGGCCACGCTGGCTGCATACTCAATGCGATCGGGGTGGATCATGGCCACGCGCGGATGCACGAGGTCCACCAGCCCCACCGCGGTCTGCTCGGTGGTCATCTTGAACCGCGCCCGCAACGACGCGTCGATCTGCTCGAGCCTGGCCTGCAACGGCCCATCCACCGGCGAGTCGTAATCGAGCAGGCCTCGTTCCGCAGGCTGACTCGCCGCCACCGTCGGCCGCCCTCCCGTCGAGGCCGGCCCCGCCGCCAATGAAACCGAAGCCGATATGGCCGGTATCATCGCTGCAGCTACGCCAATCAACTGATGCACGTGAATACTCCTTTCGCCGCTCCAGCACCGCCCCCGACACCGCGCATCGGCCGGAAGCTAAAGCTCCGCTACGGGTAAGCTCTCAGGCAACGAAAGTCAATAGCTGGAAGGGCACGTCACCTTCAAATCGTCCGGATGTGCACGTCGGCTGCGCTCACATGCGCGTAGCGGCACAGCAGCAGAGCTCATTCCGTAGTCATGCCGATGGTTCCGAGCCACCTTTCGACCAATTGAGGCCATTCCGTAATCGGAAGCTTCGTGCGACGCAGGCCGAACCCATGGCCGCCCTGCGCATACAGATGCATCTCCACGGGGACCTTGGCCTTCTTCAAGGCCATGTAGTAAGCCAGCGAGTTGTTGACATTATCACCCGGGTCATCCGTCGCCTGCAGAATGAAGGTTGGCGGCGTATTGCTGGTGACCGGGACATTCGGATTCAAGTTAAGCCTATCGTCGTCTTTAGCCCACAAATGCCCCGGATAGAGAGCTATCGCAAAATCCGGCCGGCAGCTTTCCTTATCCGCAGCATCGACCGCCGGGTACAGACGCTTGTCGTAATGCGTACTCACCGTAGCCACCATATGC
Source organism: Phycisphaerae bacterium (assembly GCA_046704145.1). GTDB lineage: Bacteria > Planctomycetota > Phycisphaerae > UBA1845 > PWPN01 > JACQVT01. The sequence continues at coordinate 3,759 of JBJKSL010000195.1, read as the reverse complement.
CCGCCCGCCGAGAACCCGATCACGCCGATCTTATGCGGATCGATATGCCAGTCGGCAGCGTGAAACCGCACCAACCCCAGCGTTCTCTGCGCATCTTCCAACGCCTGCGGAGACTCCCCATAGCGTCCAACCCTCTTGACGGGCACGCGGTACTTGAGCAGCACCGCGGTGATCCCCCTGGAGGTCAGCCAGTCGCATACCTCGGTGCCTTCAAGGTTGATAGCCAGACATTGGTAGCCTCCGCCGGGAAACACGACCACCGCGACTCCCGTGTTCTCTCCCTTGGGCGGATAAACCGTCATCGTCGGCTGCGAGACGTTGTTGACAAGCATGCAAGCTTTACCGGCAACCGTTCTTGGGGACGGCTTGACGTACTCCGGCCCTGGGACAGGCTGAGTGTCGGGAACCGCCCCCGGCCAGATCGGCACCTGGCCATGCCCCGGCGACGGATGCCAGGCATCCGTCTGCGCATGTAAATCGCCATACGTAAACAGCACACAGAGAGCGAACAACCAGAGCTTCATATCCACCCCCAACAAGTGCAAACTTATAGTTGTCGGCCGATCGACCTGCCTTAGAAATGTCTGACAGCAAACGCTCGGCCGGAAGCTGACTTCAGATACCTCTCAAACGCGGCAGCTTTTGCTCGCGACCTAAAGGCTACAGCGGTCTCAATGCGCCAGGCAGTGTACTTAGAGGTGTGAGGGCACTTGCCCGCGTTATGGCGGGCAAGCCTTTCTTTGAGATCATCAGTCAGTACGGTGTAATGCCGAGTTGGATTCGATAGGCTGACCAGGATGTAGACATAAAAGAAGGGCCCGCCATTCATGACAGAAATTGTGCACGAAAAGTGCTGCACTGCCAACCTCAATCGCCATCTATCAGCACTCCCGGCACCTGAATGCTGGCTTGCCAAGGCGTAGTTCGCCGAGCCTCGCGGTAGGGAAAGCCCGCCTTCGCAGCTAACGCTGCTTCGGCGTGGCAGTCTTCGTTCGCCAGAGCGGCGAACGAAGACTGGAGGCGGCGGGAATCGAACCCGCCGGAAAACGCCATTTCTGAGGCGCTATCGGGGGTTGCCTCACAAATAGCCTCACAAGGCTGTCCGCTCGATGCTATGCCGGCCGATCTGGTCGAGGTCGTGACGGCGTGGCCGGCCCTCACCGATGTGCAGCGGCAATCGGTGCTGGTTATGCTGCGCGCATTCCAAGCCACACAAGGGGGTTCATCATGCGAGTAGGCGACATTGTGCAATACGTCCAGGAGCGGAACGGGCGGACATACCCGTGGAAGGCAATCGTGCTGGCCATGCGTCCTGGGTTCTGCTCGATCTTCGTGTACGCGTGGAATCGCGTCGTAACGGTCAATTCCAATCACCTCTGGCCGTGGGAAGAGCATGAGAGCCCGGCCGCGTCGGTGCCGACCGATGGTGTCGCCTGATTCTTTCCCCCTGCCCCTTGGTACAAGCCGTCTTTGCACCGCAGCCCGGGGGTCAACCCGGTATTCCGGGCGAGCGGAGCGAGGTCGCAATCTGCGCAGCACCGCGAAGCGGCGGCCGTACTCGGCCGGATTGCGACTTGACGCCTGGGATCGGTGCGGCATCAACACTTGCCAAGGGGCAGGGGGCGGGGCGTGAGTGCTACCGACCTCGCGGCCGGTGGTCGAGGCGTTGTTGACCAGGCGGTCACCGGAGTTCAACAGATGATCCGCATGCATCGCAACCCGCCGGGGAGGGACCCCAGCCATGCGGGAGGGGTCCCCGGCGGGGTTGCGGTGCATTGCATGGGTGTCATGCGGTGGCACGGTGGGTCTGCGTGTGGCAGCGTGCGGCATGGGGCGGCGTGGGCGGGCAGCGTGTGGCAGACGCAAGGGGCCTTCCCCCCACTGTACTACGGGGGGTAAATGCACAAAAGGGACCGTATCCGGGGTAAATGCCCAGTCGGCGATTAACCGTCACCAGGAGACAGGAGGGTGGATAATGGTATCAACCGGGAAGCCATGGCGGGTGGTAAAGGTCACCGCCGCTCAATTGCGTGAACGGTTGCATCGTTGGGGGTGGCGAGTCAGTCGGGGGTATCGCTCACCATCGGGTTCGCGGTACGTCTGGGTGACGTGGCCGGCAACTGGACGGCGGGCAGTGGTGCGGATTTCGGATCATCGGATTGATTCGGCCCGGCTGCTGTTCATGGGTGTGCCGGTTGTGCAATGGGTGCTCTGCGAGCATTGGGGACGGTCGCTCGTGTGGCTATGCCGAGACTTGATATCAGCGACATGGCGTGCCTGAGAAGGCCAAGGGAAGCCGGCCAAAGACCACTATTGACAGCACTCGATATAGTTGTATACTCAGTGTCAGGAGGTGCACTAATGGCAAAGGACTCTTCTGGGCAGCGAAAGGCACTGACCGTACCCTTCGACCCGCAATCATTGGCCGAGTTCTCAGCGTTGTGTGAGGCGGCGGGCGTGTCGATGGCGGAAATGATCAGAAGCTTCGTGGATCTGGTGAACGCGGATGGCGTTGCAGGCGAATTGGCGTTGGAGCGGTGCGACGATGGCACGGTCCTGCACCCGGGATTGTTCGGAGTACGCGAGCGGCCGGGAGTGGTCTCGCTCGCGTTGCATGATGCGAGGTCGGAGCGATATTTGCCCTACCTGATCATGCGACCAGGCGGACCGATGGCGGCGGTTGTTTGGGGCGAGGGCTGGCGGTCGGTGGGGCCACAAGGTCTCGATGTGCTGGGGAAGGACAACCAGTGAGGAGATGCGAGGATGAGCACGAGGGTTGAGTTGGATCGGCTGGTCCCGTTGCGTGAGGCGGCGGAAGTCCTGGGAGTGAGCAAGCGAACGCTTCACCGGCTGGTGGCGCGTGGGGAGTTGGCGCCATTTGTGCACGTCGGGGCGTCAAGTCGGGTCGCGGCCAGCGAGTTGGCGGCGTTCATTGAACGGGCCAAGCGGGAGCGGGGTCAATGATCGAATCGGTGTACAAGCCGAAGCGGTACCGTAACGGTAAGCGGGTCGTGAGTCGGTTGTATTGGGGCAAGTACAGGCTGCCTCATATGGCGAAGATCAAGTACCTGTCCCTCGAAACAACGGACAAGCGGGTTGCCGAGGATCGGTTGCGGGCCATCGTGCAGGAAGCAGAACGGGAGCACGCGGGCTTAATTGCTCCCAAGCACCAGCGAGAGGCGGCACAGAAGCCGCTGGCGGATCATCTGACGGATTGGCTGGCCGATCTGCGGGCGAATCGATGCAACGCGAAGTACATCAAGAACGCAGAGGAGCGGGTAAGCCGGCTTATCGGCGAGTGTGGTTGGACGTATCCGCGTGACGTGACTACCGATTCATTCGCGACCTGGCGGGCGCATCAAAACGGCCTCGCGGTGAAGTCTCTCAACCACTACCTGGGAGCGATTCGCCGGTTGCTTACGTGGATGGTCGAACGAGATCGGATCACGGTCAATCCGTTAAAGTGCTCGCCCATCGCCGGGGCTGGTCATGAGAAGGTGCGGCGGCGTGCTCTCACGCTAGCGGAGATCGTCCGTTTGCTGAACGTGGCCGGGCGGCATCGAGTGGTGTATCTGATGGCTCTGCATACGGGCCTAAGACGTGGAGAGCTTCGCAAGCTGCAATGGGGAGACGTGCATTTGGACGGGCCGCGTCCGTATGTGCAGATCCGGGCAGAGATCGCCAAAGCAAAGCGGGCCGATGTGTTGCCGCTCAAGGGGGAACTGGTCGAGGAACTGCGTGAGATTCGGCCGGACCAGG
>JBJKSL010000194.1:0-3096 GCA_046704145.1 Phycisphaerae bacterium | reverse complement strand
GGTGGAGATCGTCGGGCAGCCCTTCGCTGCGATCGTGCCGCCCGAAAGGCTGGAGCTCACCGAGCGAATCCTCAACCGCATCCAGCAGGATCGCCAGGCCAGCCATATCGAATTCCGTTACACCGGGCCCGATGGGCACTCGACGCACTTGGCGATCACCGTCTCGCCCGTTCTGGATGGCGACCGGCTGCTGGGCGCTTCTGTCTTCCTCACGGACATATCACGACACGTAACGCTGCTACGAGATATGGCTCAGGCGCAGAAGATGGCCGCCCTGGAGTCTATGGCTGGAGCTGTGGCTCATCACTTCAACAACGTTCTCGGTGGCGCGATCACGACCGCGGACTTCGCCCTGGCCAGCGACGATCCCTACATGCACAAGCGCACGCTGGGCCTGACCATCACCGCCCTATCCCGCGCAAACGAACTGACCCACGGCCTGCTGGCCTTTGCCGAGGGCGAGCACACCGACACCGTGCTGGTCGATGTCCACCAGACGGTCGAGCGTTACGTAGCCCGCCTGGAATCTACGCTGCACGCTCACAACATTCGGCTCGATGCCGACATCCGTCCCATTCGCGTGCCTGCACCGCCCAAGAGCCTCACGCAGGTGCTGGACCGCCTGATCTCCAACGCGGTAGAGGCCATGCCCACCGGCGGAACGCTGCTCATACACCTGCAGCCCGGCCAAGGCGATGAGGCCGTCCTGAGCATTGGCGACAGCGGTGCGGGCATCGATCCGCGGCTTGTGGGGCGGATCTTTGAGCCGTTCTTCACCACGAAGCAGCCCGAACGCAACCGTGCCGGGCAGCATCCCGGCCTCGGCCTGGCCGTCGTGCACGGCATCGTCAAAGACCTCGGCGGCACCATCGAAGTCGACAACGCGCCCCGCGGCGGAACCATCTTCACGATTCATCTGCCTGGGCGGACAAACGGATAGCATCCCCATCTCCAGAGAAGCGTCGTAATCTCGGCTGCGGCATAACCATAGCACAGAATCTCGTCAGTGTGACACGGAAGGGCCGCCTCAGTATCTCGGGTAGATACCCGCCGAAATTACTGGCATCCGGTCACTTGGTGCGGGTGTACAAATGAGCGGTGGCGGAATTGCGCCTGGGAGGGCAGGAGCCGATAACAACCCCTTGCGAATAAATAGTTTGAAACGCAGCGGGTGGGCGGATAGACTAGTTCGACGATCTGGCCAGGCCTGCCGTGAGCACCGCGTATCCTTGGCGCGGAAGCGCGATGAAAACGGGGCAGGCGCGGGAAGAGAAGAACTCAAGGCTTCTGGTCGAGAATCCCCGCGGCTTGAGTGACGGTCTTACTTCATCGGAGTTTGGGAAAACTGAAGTGCCCAGTGTGTATGCACCGATAAACTCTACAGGCCGGCTGTGCCGACTGTGTTGGCGCTGCGCTGGTGGGCACGGCTGACAAGAGCGAGAATCCGTCCAGCTTGGTGAGATGTGAAGCCCTGCGGAGGGCGAGCTTTAGTTCTGCCCGTCCGTCGCGAGGTTACGCCATAAGCCGTGCCCGAGGCGGCGATTTGGGAAAGAGTGTTTTATGATTCGCAGGCATTTGAGCAATCGGCGGCTTCGGATTGTGTTGGGGCTGGCCTTGGTGGCGGGCTTCCTGGTCCAATGCCAGTGGGCACTCAACAGTCGATCCGACAGCACTACGCCGGCGGTGGTCGTGGTCAAGCCGGCCAAGATGAGCGGGAACGTGGCCATCGCTGCCCCCGCGGTGGAGTTGCCGACTCGGCTCGAGACTGTCGAGGCTCGTGCCGCACGCGACCCGATGGGCTTCCTGCAGGAATGCCTCGACCGGTACGACCACACGGTTCGCGACTATACGTGCACCTTCACCAAGCAGGAGTTGGTTGGCGGCAAGCTGAGTGCCGAGCAAGTCATGCGGGCCTACTTCCGCGAGAAGCCGTTCAGTGTTCGGCTGGAGTGGATCAAGAACGAAGACAAATGCTCGCGCGTGCTGTACGTGGCCGACAAGTGGGTCAAGGACGGCAAGCAGATGGCGGTGGTCGAGCCGGGGGCGATTGCCCGGCTGTTCATCCCTTACGTGATGCGTGAGATCCAGGGCGTGGACGCCAAGAAGAGTTCGCGGCGGACGATCGATCAGTTTGGTATTCGCAACTCGCTTTCGCTGGTGATGAAGTACTGCAAGCTGGCGGAAGAGCAAGGCCAGTTGAAGTTCGAGTACGTAGGCAACGGCGAGGTTGGCGGCCGTCAAACGCTGGTTTTCGAGCGTCATCTGCCTTATACGAATGAAGACGGAATCTGGCCGGACCGCGTGCTGGTCGTGCACATAGACAAAGAACTGTACGCCCCCCTGCTGTGCGAAGCCTACGCAGACGACGCCAAGCAGGTGCTGCTGGGCAAGTACATGACGACGGATCTCAAGCTGAACAAGAACCTGCCGGAGTCGGTGTTCACCAAGGCCGGCATGGGCCTGTAGGACGGGCCGGCAGATTTTGAATGAACTCAGGAAGGCCGCACCGACAATCGGGGCGGCCTTTCTTGTTGTACGAGCACCGCGTGTTTCCGTCGTTTTCCCTTCGGCGACGGTTGAGATAGAATAGCTGCGAAGTGTCCAAAACTGTGCCACAATCCGAGGCCGAGGCCTTCTGCGAGCGCATCCTGGTGGATGTGTCGCGATCGTTCGCGCTGATCATTCCCGAGTGCCCGCCGCCCATCGACCGGGCATTGTGCGTGGCATATCTTTTATGTCGTATAGCTGACACGATAGAGGACGAGCCCTCACTGGACAAGGCTGTGCGGAATGTGCTTTACGATCGCTTTCTGGCCGTCGTGGATCGGCCGGACGACCTGAGCTTGGCCGAGGCTTTCGTGGCGTCCTGGCCGGCAGAGATCGCCTTTTCCGAGCCGGGCTATGGCGAGTTGATCCGCGGCACGAGGCTGGTGGCGGCGGTCTATCGCGCGTTGCCCGCCCCGCTGGTTTCGCCCATTCGCACCTGCGTGCACGACATGGTGGCGGGCATGCGGGTCACTCAACCGGTCGAGGCCCGCGGGACTGTGTCTTTTATGTGTCGCGACCTGCCAGAGCTCGATCGCTATTGTCATATAG